>JAKLHH010000541.1 GCA_022710245.1 Myxococcota bacterium | reverse complement strand
GACCAAGGCCGCCGCCGCCACCTTCGAGAGGATCCTGCAGTGGGATCCGGTGAACGCCGGAGCCCTCGAAGGGATCGTCCGCATCTACCGCGAGGCCGGGCAGCAGGGGAAGGCGATCGGCGCGCTCGAGCACGCGGCCGCGCTCACCGTCGACGTACGCCGCAGGGTCGAGCTCCTCCGCCGGGTGCTCGAGCTGCTCCCGACCGACGACCACGCCGCGCGCTTCTTCCACCTGCGTCGGGTGCTCCAGCTCGAGGGCGGCGAGCCCGCCGTCGTCGAGGAGCTGAAGGTCGAGGCCGAGGCAGCCGGGCTCTGGCCCGAGATGGCGGCGCTGCTCACGCAGCTCGCCTGCCAGCAGACCACGCCGGCCGGGCGGCTCGACCTGCTCCGCCAGCTCGCCTGGGTGCTGGAGAAGAAGCTCGACAGCAAGGTCCGCGCGCTCCTCGCGCTGGAGGGCGTGCTCCTCTCGCCGGAACAGCACGCCGAGGTGATCGGCGAGGCCACGCGCCTCGCCCGTCAGACCAAGCGCTACGAGGACCTGCTCGCGCTCCTCGACCGGCTGACGACGCCGGAGTTCGAGCTCGCCAAGCGCAAGGAGATCATCTCCCAGCGCGCGGGCATCTGCGAGAAGGAGATCGGTGATCCGGCGCGCGCCTTCCAGGAGCTGAGGCGGCTCCTCGAGCTCGACCCCAGCGACTGGGCGCCCGTCGCCGAGCTGGAGCGCCTGGCCGGTGAGCACAACCTCTGGCCGCAGCTCGACGCGGCCTTCGCCGAGCTCGCCGACCGGGCCTTCTCCAGGCGCGACCGCCTCGACCTGCTGGCGCGGCGCGAGAAGATCGCCCGTGAGCGGCTGGGCTCGCGGCCACGGGCCTTCGACCTGCTGGTGCGGCGCTACCGCCTGGACCAGGCGGACCTCGACCTCCTGCGGCTCCTCACCGAGGACGCCGAGGCGCTGCAGGGCTGGGACTGGCTGCTCCCGCTCCTCGAGGCGATGCAGCTCCAGGCCACCACCGAGACCACCGCGAAGGAGATCGCCGTCACCGCCGCGCTCTACGAGAGCAAGCTCAGCGATCACGCGCACGCCTTCGACCTCTACTCGGACGCCTTCGTCCTGGCGCCCGACGCCGGACCGGTGGCGAACAAGCTGGAGGCGCTCGCGGCGAGCACCGACCGCCACGACCTCCTCGCGGCCACCTTCCGCATCGGCGCCGCGGTGAGCAGCGATCGGGAGCTGACGATCGATCTCCTGCGGCGCATCGCCGTCATCTACGAGCAGAAGCAGGGCGCCGCCGCACGCGCCATCGACATCCACCGGCGCCTCCTCGGCCTCAAGGAGGACGAGATGCGCTCGCTCGAGGTGATGATCGACTGGCACCGCGGCCGCAGCGAGTGGCGCGACCTGCGCGACCGCCTCCTGCAGTGGGTGCGGCTGACCCCGGAGAAGGAGCAGCGCATCCCCAAGCTCCTCGAGGTCGCGAAGATCGCCGAGCAGTTCCTCCTCGACCCCGAGTCGGCGCTGGAGACCTACGGTGAGATCCTGGACCTCGACCCGGAGCACCACGAGGCACGGCAGGGCTTGAACGGCCTCGTCCTCTCCATCACCGAGCCGGGGCTGCGGCTCCGCTGGCTGAAGATGGAGCTGCGCGCCGCGACCGGGGAGCGGGCCGCCGAGCTCCGTCTGGAGATCGCGCAGATCCTCGAGGAGGACCTGGGCGACGTCGACGGCGCCATCGAGAACCTGCGCGCCCTGACCGCCGACGCGGGCCCGGGCGGCCCGGGCTTCGCGCCGCTCAGCCGGCTGCTCACCAAGACCCAGCGGTGGCGCGACCTGGTCCTCCTCCTGGAGGCGAAGTCCGAGGCGCTCGAGGCCGAGCTGCCGAAGCGTGAGGCGCTGGAGGAGGCGATCGCCACCCTCCACGAGCACCTCACCGACGGCGAGGAGGAGCTGCGCGAGCGGCTCTACCGCTCCATGCTGAAGCTCGACCCGCGCAACCGCGAGATCCGCATCCTCCTCGCGCGGCTGCTGCGCCGGGCCGCTCGCTACGAGGAGCTCTGCCAGCTCCTCGAGGACGAGCTGCAGCACTCCCCGGCGGAGGGCCGCGTCCCCACGCTCTACGAGCTGGGGCAGGTGCGCGCGCTCAACCTCGACAAGATCGCGGACGCCGAGGCGTCCTGGAAGCGCATCCTCGAGCTCGCGGCCAGCGAGGAGGGCGCGGTCCTCGCGCTCGCCCGCGCGGCGGCGCAGCGCGGGGACCTGAAGGCCTACGTCTCCTACCGCAAGCAGCAGGCGAAGCAGCTGCCCCCGCGCGACGGCGCGCTGGTGCTCTGCTTCCTCGCCGAGGTCTGCGACGAGCACGAGGCCCTCGCCGATCAGATGGTGCCGCTCTATCGCGAGGCCCGCGGGGTCGACCCCAGCAACGTACCCGCCATGGAGGCGCTGAAGGGGATCGGGCGGCGGCTGAAGAACCTGCGCCCGGCCGCGGCGCTGCTGCCGTTCGACGGCGAGCGTGAGCTCTCGCCGCCGGCGCGGGCGGAGCGGCTGCGCGCCCTCGGTGACGAGGCCAAGGGCAAGGACCTGACCCAGGCGATCGACTGGTACCTGCGGGCGACGGCGGTCGATCCGGACAACCCCGATCTCTGGCTCGCGCTTGGTGACGCTCACGCGCAGGCGGCGAACCCGGCGGGCGTCTACCGGGCCAGGCTCGCCTGGCTCCAGGCGGTGGAGCGGACCGAGGCGCTCGACCCCGCGCGGCTGGTCGCGCGCGCCGAGCGGCTCTTCCAGGTGGCGCAGGCGGCGCGCTCTGCCGGCCAGGAGGGGGTCTACCGGGCGCGGGTGCGGCAGGCCTTCGAGCTGGTGCCCCACCACGCCCCGTCGGCGCTGGCCACCGCGCGCTCGATGATCGAGGCCAAGGAGGTGCAGGGGGCGCACGCCCTGCTCCACACCATCCTCACGCAGTACCAGTCCGAGCTGACCGAGCAGCAGCGCATGCTCGCGCACTACAGCCGCGGCCTCACGCTGCGGACCATGGGGCAGCAGGAGCAGGCGATGGACGACGTGCGGGCGGCGCTGAAGATCGAGCCGCTCCACGCCGACGCGCTGGTCGCCATGGGCGAGATGCAGGCCACCGAGGGCCGCGTCGCCGCGGCGCTCGAGTACCTGATCCGCGCGCTGGTGGTGGTGCAGGATCCGAAGGCGCGGGCGCACCTCTACTATCGCCTCGGCGTCCTCTGGGAGGACGGGCTCGGCGCCAGGGACGAGGCCGGTGCCTGCTACGAGCTGGCGCTCTCCGAGGGGCTCACCGAGCGTGACCTCCTGCACCGGTCGCTCCGCCACTTCCAGCGGAGCGGGCGCCTCGACCAGAGCCTCGAGGTCGTCAACGGCCTGCTGCCCACCGCCACCGACGCCGAGGAGCTCGCGACCCTGTGGCTGGTGCGCGGCGAGATCTACGCCGCGCGCGAGGGCCACGAGGACCAGGCGATCGAGGCGTTCGACATGGCGCTCAGCTACAACCCGACGCGCCAGGAAGCGCGCGACGGGCTGGCGCTCGTCCTCGAGCGGCGCGGCGACTGGTCGCAGCTCCTGCAGGTCCTCGAGGCCACCTGTGACGTGGGCACCCCACAGCAGCAGAGCGGCGCGCTGCTGCGCATGGCCGACCTCTGCAGCCGGCGCCTCGGCGACCCGGCGCGCGCCGAGGACTACCTGCGGCGGGCGATCCGGGTGCTCCCGTCGAGGGAGGCGCTCGAGCAGCTGGAGGGCGTCTACACCATCGAGTCCGGCCGCATCGAGGAGCGCAAGGAGGTCCTCGGGCTGCTCGTCGCGTTCGGGCCACCCTGGTTCGAGCGCGGCCTCGAGCTCGCCAAGATGCTGCTGGCGACCGACAAGTCGTGGGCCTGGTGCCTGATCTCGCCGCTGCTCGGCGTCAGCCAGGTCGAGCCGGACATGAAGGCCGTGGTGCAGGCGATGCGCAAGGAGTACGAGCGCCCGCCGGTGCTCTGCGGCAGGCCGCAGGACTACGACCTCGTCCGCCACCCCGACGCGCGCCTCGAGCTGACCGAGGTGCTCGCGGAGATGGGCAAGCTGCTCCGGCCGCTGGGCGTCGCCTCGCTCGACGCGGCGGGGGATGGCGGGGCCATCGCGATCAGTGAGGGCACCAGCCTCGGCAAGACCTTCGCCTTGATGGCCGAGGCCTCGGGCATGCAGGGCTGCAGCCTCTACCGGACGCAGGAGCTGCCCGAGAGCATCTGCGTGGTGAACAGCGAGAACCCGATGGTGGTGGTGCGGACCGAGGTGGTGCAGCAGCTCGTGCACGCGGAGGTCGGGTTCCTCTTCGCCTACGCGCTCGAGCTGGCCAAGCCGGGACACCGGGTGATGGCGGCGCTCTCGCGGGACAACCGCGATCAGCTGCTGCCCGCGCTCTGGCACGCGCTCGGGTTCGCCAGCACCGGGAGCAAGCTCGCCGGCAAGCTGGCCGAGCGGATCCGCGAGGTCGCCGACGAGGCGACGCGCGCGGCCTGGTCGCAGCGGCTCGCGGACCTCTCCGGGCACGACGCGGTGGAGCTCGGTCGGCTCTGGTGGCGCGGCGTCTGCGCCACCGCGCGCCGCGCCGGGCTCCTCGCCGGGGCGGACCTGCGGCAGGTCTTCAGGGTCGTCTCGCGGCTCGAGCCGGAGGTGCCGCGCCCGCGCGTCGTCGCCCGCATCGACGAGCTCGACGAGTACATCTCTGGCTCGGACGTCCTGCAGGACCTGGTGGCCTTCGCGGCCTCGCCGGCCTTCGGGCAGGTGCTCCGCGGGGCGACCAAGGCCGTCGACGGCTGACCAGCCCCCCTCTCCCCCTCACCACCGTGACCCGCCTGCGCTATGCTCAGCGGCATGCGCGCCGCCACCATCGACCTCGGCACCAACTCCGTCCTCCTCCTCGTCGCCGAGCGCGGCGAGGACGGGCGCTTGCGCGCGCTCGACGAGCGCTGCCTCATCACGCGCCTCGGTGAGGGGGTCGATCGCACGGGCCGCCTCTCGCCGGAGCCCTGCGCGCGCACGCTGCGCGCCCTCGAGGAGTACGCGGAGGTGATGGACCGGCTCGGCGCCACGCGCCGGGCGGCGATCGGCACCGCGGTGCTCCGCGACGCCGGCGAGAGCGCCGCCTTCGTCGCGCGGGCGGAGGCGACCCTCGGCTGCCCGCTCGAGGTGGTGAGCGGCGCGCGGGAGGCCGCGCTGGTCCTCGCCGGCGCGCGCGGCTCGTTCGGCGAGCTGCCGGCCGGGACGCTGCTCTTCGACGTTGGCGGCGGCTCCTGCGAGCTGATCCTGGTGCGCAAAGGTGAGCCGCTGGTGACGAGCCTGCAGCTCGGCGCGGTGCGCCTGACCGAGCGCCACCTCGCCTCGGATCCGCCCAGGTCCGGCGAGCTCGCGGCCGCGCGTGCCGGGGCGCGCAGGACACTCGCCTCGCTCCCGCCAGAGTACACGCTGACCGGTGAGGTGATCGGGCTCGCCGGCACCGTGACGACCCTCGCCACCGTCGAGCTGGGGCTCGACCGCTACGACACGGAGCGGGTGAACGGCTTGGTCCTCTCGCGCGCGCAGATCGCCGCTCAGCTCGCGCGCTACGCCAGCACCACCCTCGAGGAGCGGCGGCGCATCCCCGGGCTGGAGGCCGCGCGGGCCGACATCATCCTCGGCGGCGCGCTGATCGTGGAGGAGGTGCTCGAGCGCTTCGGCGCCGAGCGCCTGCGCGTCTGCGACCGCGGGGTCCGCTGGGGGCTGCTCCGCGAGCTCCTCGAGGGCTGACCGCGGCCGAGCGCTCCTCGAGAGCGCCCGCGCCCGGCGAGAGGGCGCTCAG
>JAKLHH010000540.1 GCA_022710245.1 Myxococcota bacterium | reverse complement strand
CGTCCTCGCCTCGCCGAGGTCCGCCAGCACCTGCGCGGCGGCCGGGGCGTTCGCCTCCGGCTGGCCCCGACGATCGCGCCGGGCAGCTGCGGCGAGCAGCTCGGGCGCGGCCTGGGCGCCGAGCCGGCAGAGCGCGCGCCGGCTCTCCTCGAAGAGGAGCAGGCCGTTGTCGCTGCTCGCCAGCGCGGTCACCAGGGGCCGCACGGCGCGCGGGTCGCCGAGCTGACCGAGCGCCGCCGCGGCGAGCTTGTTCAGATAGAAGTCCTGCCGCGAGGGGTCGCCGCGCAGCACCTGCACCAGCACCTCGACCGCTCGCGCGTCGCCGAGCTGCACCAGCGCCGCGATCAGCGCGCGCTCGAGCCAGGTGTTGCGGTCCGCGCGGGGCGAGGCGCTGGCACGGCGGAGCGCGCTCACCAGCGCCGGGACCTCCCGCTTCAGGCCGAGCTCGCCGATCAGCTTGGCCGAGCGCACGGCCGCCTCGAAGTAGGTGCCGCCGCGCTCCGCGTCGCCGAGCGCGGCGACGAAGACCTCGCTCGCCCGCGGGTCGCGGAGCGCTGCCAGCCCGGCCACGATCTCGCCGCGGCTCTCGTCGTCCCGGTAGGCCTCGACCAGCGCGTTGACGACCCGGTGCTGGACCTCGGCTCGACGGGCGGCGGGCGTCTGCTGGACCAGGCGGACGAGGCCGTCCACCGCCTCCTCGCGCCCGGTCGGATCGTCGAGCCGGTCGAGGAGCTGCTCCAGCGGGTCGTGGCGGCAGGCGGAGAGCGCGGAGACGAGTGCGGCGAGCGTCGCCAGGCGAGCGAGGCGTCCGGCTCTCACCATCAGCGCAGCCGCCAGCGCAGGCGAGCCTGCCCGAGCGGGCCGGCGAAGAGCAGCACCACCTCGCGGGCGTCCTCGCGCACCAGCGGTCGGCCGTCCGGCAGCGCGAGGGGGAAGCGCAGCGTGTAGACGCGGTGGAAGCTGTTCACGTAGGGGAAGAGCTCGAGGGTGGTCGCGGTGATCTTCTCCGCCTTGATCTCGAGCGCGCTCACCTGCTCGCCGCGATCGTTGAGCAGCGCGATGCGCCAGACCGAGTCCCGCCGCTCGAGGTCGTTCCAGCTCCAGTCGCTGGCGGCGGCGGAGATGAGGAAGAGGTGGCCCTTGCTCACCTCGGCGCGGAGCCCGGCCTCGAGGGCCCCACGATCGCGCTCGGGGAGCTGGAACAGCTGCGCCCGGCGCGCGACGACGGCGGAGATGAAGTCGAGCGAGAAGAAGGTGCCGTACACCTGCAGCGTGGTGTCGAGGCTCTTGACGACGATGATGCGGTCGCTGCGGGTCCAGCGATCGCGCACCTCGTCGTACGCGCCCGCGGGGTGCGGCCGCGCGGGCGGCGCCAGGCTCACGATCGGCGGGCTGCCGCCGCAGGCGGCGAGCGTGGCCAGCCAGAGGCCCCCGAGGAGGAGGCGCGGGTGAGGGGGCCGCCGGCCGCTCGGTCGCGGAGCAGGGCGCGAGGCGCGCGCTGCAGCGGCGTCCGTCATGCGGGGAAGTCGCCGCGCGTGAAGAGGGTGGTGAGCGGGAGCCGCGGCTCGATCGCCTCGCGACCGCCTTCGCAGCGGTCGACGAGCCCGAGGATACGCACCGGGCGCAGCCCGGCCTCGAGCGCGCGGTCCACCGCGAGGAGCGAGGAGCCGCCGGTGGTGACCACGTCCTCGACCACCACCACCGGCGCGCCCGGCGGGAGCGCGCCCGCGCCCTCGATGAACTGCGCGGTGCCGTGCTTCTTCGGCTCCTTGCGCACGTAGAACGCGTCGAGCGGTCGGCCGCCGAGGAAGCTCATCAGCGAGCAGGCGCTCGCCAGCGGGTCCGCGCCGAGGCTCATGCCGCCCACCGCGACGACCTCGGGGCAGTCCCGCTGGATCAGCTGGTTCAGCAGCCAGCCGACCAGGAAATGGCCCTCGGCGGTCATCACCACGCGGCGGCAGTCGATGTAGAAGTTGCTGCGGCGCCCCGAGGCGAGGACCACGTCCCGCTTCTCGTAGGCCCGCTCGCGCAGGAGCGCCAGGAGGCGCTGCCGCTGGACGTCGAAGAGATCCATCTGCATCGCACTCCTCCTCGGCTCGTCGGCCGGCGCGCGGCCAGCTGGCGACCTCGCCCTGCTCACGTCCTGCGGACGCTCCGCGATGAGGGCGAAGTCGCCTGACGGGCGAATTGCGGGTCCTCGCGGCCCGGCCGCGCCGGGATGAGACCGCCGCAATTTGCCCTGCTCGCGTCCTTCGGACGCTCCGCGATGAAGGGCAAATTACTTCCGTCGGGCCTTGCTCTTCTTCCCCGCGGTGGTGGGCGGACGCGGCGCCCCAGCGCCTGCCGGTTCACTCGCCGAGGCGCGCTCGGTCGTCGTCGGCCCCACGGGAGCCGGCTTCGGAGCCGGGCGCACGGCGCGGGCTGCGACGGCCTGGGCCGCGGCCTCGGCGCGCTTGTCGAGCGGCTCGCTCCGCTCGGGCGGTCGCTCGGGGCGAGGCGCGGGCCGCGGCGCCGGGGCCGCAGCCTTCGGCGCCGGCTTGGCCGCCGGGCGGGCGGCCGCCGGGCGGGCGGGCGCCTCGCGGGCGGGCGCCTCGCGGGCGGGCGCCTCGCGGGCGGAGACCTCGCGGGCGGAGACCTCGCGGGCGGAGACCTCGGGGCCGACCTTGCGCGGCGGGGGCGCCGGGCGCGGCGCCGGACGGGGCGCCTCGGGGCGCGGCGGCTCCACGCGCGGCGCAGCGGCCGGCTTCGGCTTCACCGCGGCGGTGGGCTTGCGCTCGCCAGGCTCGCGCGGGGCGTCGAGGTCGCCCATGTCCACGTTGCCCTTGAAGGAGGCGCCATCCACCAGCACCACTCGCGGCGCCGTGATGTCGCCGACCACGCGCCCCTCCTCGGTGATGTGCACCAGATCGGTCGCCGTGATGTTGCCCACCACGGTCCCGCTGATGATCGCCCGGCTGACCTGGACGTCGGCCACCACGACACCGGCGGGCTCGACGAGAAGGGTCTTGCTGAGGACGATGTTGCCGTCGACGCGACCGACGACGTTGAGATCCTCGTCGCCCTGCAGCATCCCCTTGACGTGGGTGTGCCCACCGATCACGGTGCCCTGGCCCTGGTTGTTCATCATCTTCTCCGTGGCTGCTGTCACGTCAGACGTCCATGTCCACGTTGCCCTTGAAGGTGGCGCCGTCGGCGATCAGGATGCGCGGGGACTTGATGTCGCCCACCATCCGGCCGTCCGCGCGCAGCTCGACCTTCTCGCTCGCCTGGACATTGCCGGTCACCTGGCCGCTGATGGTGACGTTCGTGGTGGCGATGTCCGCCTCGACCACGCCCGAGTTCTCCACCATCAGGTTCTCCTTCAGGATGATCTTGCCCTTCACGGTGCCGCGGATGACGAGGTCCTCCTCGCCGGAGATCTCGCCGTCGATGACGATGGAGCTGCCGATGATCGTGTTGGCCATGGTGCGAGTCCTCTCTCTCGTGAAACGCCGCTAGACGTTGAGGCCGGCGGGAAGCTGGACGTCCATCTCCACCCGTCCCTTGAAGCGCGCGCCGTCCTCGATGATGATGCGCGGGGCCCGGATGTTGCCGACGACCTTGGCGTCGGCGTTGATGGCGACGCTGCGCGAGGCGCGGATGTCGCCGTGCACGGTGCCGTTCACCGTGAGGTCCTCCACGTCCAGGTCCGCCTCCACCACGCCCGAGGACTCCACCGTGAGATGGTTGGACAGATTGACGGTACCCTCGATACGACCCTCGACCACCAGATCCTCGGCCCCGGTGAGGTTGCCGCGGATGGTGATGTTCCTCCCGATGATGCAGGGCTGATCGGCCATCTGAAGACCTTTCGTCTGAAGGACCTAGCGTTGCCGGACAGCGTGGCTCCGCCGCCGGTCGGGAACGCAACCTAGCAACGTGTCCGCCCGACTGTCAAGCCGCGCCCCGGCGCGGGCTCGACAGTACGGCGCCGGTGCTCAGGGGCACTTGCACGTGCGCGGGTCGAGGGTGCAGCCGGAGATCTTGTCGGCCTCGGTGCTGTCGAGCCCGCAGGCGGTGATGAACTCGCTGCGGCTGACCTTCTGCCAGCTCGACTTGGTCTTCTGGCAGCTGTCGTACTCGAGCGGTCCGAGCGTCGAGCAGTTGAGCTTCTCGATGCAGCTCTGCATCTTGTCGTAGGCGTCCTCGCAGACCTTGCCGCCGCACCCGGTGAGCAGAGATCCGGAGAGGAGCCCTCCGGCCAGGAGCGCGGTAGCGAGGATCCATGACACGCGGCTCATACGATCACCTCTTGTCGTCGCGTCGGCATTATATGACGCTGGAGCTGTGATCCCAGAGAGTGATGGGGAGCCCCGTCCCGAGTAGGTGGGGGTAGGCTACCCAATCGGTACCCAGGTACGGAGCGCAAGGGTGCAGGACTCGGATGTAGGGTGATCAGCGCACCTCATGGAACGGAGCTTGCTTGAGGAGAGTGCCATGAAGCCGATCTGGGTCCTGGCGACGGCGCTGCTCCTCGCGGCTGGCTGCCCTGGCAGCTTCCCGGGTGTGAAGAAGTCCTACACCGACGGCGGGACCAGCCCCATCTCGACGACCACGCCAACCACCTATTCGGACGGCGGCAGCTCGCCGCTCGCACCCGATCAGAAGGTGACCGCCAAGCCCGACCAGAGCCCGGCCGTGAAGCCCGACACGACCCCGCCGCTCAAGCCCGACCAGGGTCCGCCACCGCCGGGCGGCGCCTGCTCCGCGACCAAGGCTTGCCCGGGTGGGCAAGTCTGCTTCAACAGCATCTGCTACGCCGGCTGCCAGCCCGCAGGCGGCTGCAAGGCGGACTCGACCTGCGCGCCGACCCAGACCTGCGTCGGTATCAGCAACCAGCCCGGCGTCTTCATCTGCGTCGCGGCGAAGGCCCAGGCCGGTCAGGCGTGCAGCGCGAGCGCCTGGTGCCCGAACAGCTACGTCTGCGTCTCGCTCAACGGCGCCGCGGCCAAGTGCATGCCCCAGTGCGGCAACCCGAACGGCGCCTGCGGCACCGGCGGCACCTGCTTCAGCGGCGGGAGCTGCAACGTCTGCTCGGCGCTCTGAGCGTCTGTCCCCGCCGTCGCCACGAGTTCCGTGCTAGGGTCACAGGATGCGGCCCGCGGTCATCCTCTCGATGCTGCTGGTGGTGGGGAGCTCGCCGGCCGAGGCGAGAGAGCAGACCTCCGCCGCGGTGGTCGCTTTCGGTCCGCTGCAGACCGCGGCGATGCTCACCGCGCTCCGCGGCGCCAGCGCCGAGCTCCGCTGGCAGGTGACGCCGATCTCCGCGGCCAGGCCCGCGTCCATCCCGGCGGCGGTGGCCTCCGCGCCGGCCGAGCTGCAGCGCGCCTACGTCGAGGCGGACTTCCTGCGCTGCCTGGCCACCGCCGGCCAGCCTCAGCTCGCCGTGGAGCGGCTGCTCGAGCGCGGCGCCCGCCGAGAGGCGGCGCTCGTCCAGCTCTGGACCGCTGCCTGTGCCCACGGTGCCGATGATCGCGAACGGGCACGGAGCGTGATCACGAGCGCGCTGCGTCAGGAGCTCCCCCTCGAGGCGGGCCTGGTCGAGACCCGACCCGACTTCCAGCACCTGGTAGAGGCCGAGCGCGCGGCGCTGCAGCGGGCTGGCCGCGTGCCGCTGCTGGTGGCGACGCGGCCCTCCGGCGCCGAGTTGCTGATCGATGGCCGCTCCGCCTGCCGGCAGACGCCCTGCACCGTCCAGGTCCACCCCGGCGAGCACCTGCTCTCCGTCGAGCACCTCGGGTACGAGCGGCGGATCTCACGACACGATGTGCGACGCGGCGGGCGGATCGAGCTCTCGCT
>JAKLHH010000054.1 GCA_022710245.1 Myxococcota bacterium | reverse complement strand
CACACGGGACCGTACGAGTCCGCGGTGCAGTCCGCGTTCTTCACACACTCGACACAGGCCTTCGCTGTGGTGTCGCAGGTCTTTTCGAACGTATTGCTCGCGCAATCCGTGCTGGCCAGGCAGCCGACGCAGTAGCTCTTGGAGGTGTCACAGGCCATGAGGTTAAGGGACTTCGGGCAGTCAGCCGCCGTGGTGCAGGCCTTGCCGCAGCTCAGCACCGTGGTACCACCGACTGCCGGGCCGCACTTCGTATAAGGTGCCTTGGTGCAGTCAGTGTCAGCCTTGCACGTGCACACCTCGTTCTTGGTGTCACACGTCGGACCATGGGGACTGGCGGTGCACTCTGCGGCCGCCGAGCAACCGCACATGTTGCCATAAGTGCCGCTGATGCACTTGTTGCCCCAGCCGTAGAGGTCCGTCGGAGAGACGCAGTCGGCGTCGGCCGCGCAGCCGCAGTAGCCCGAGTCGCAGAAACCACCGGCCGAACTGGTAGCACAGTCCGCGTTTGCCGCGCACTCACCGCACTTTCCGGCGGCCGTGTTGCACTTGGGCAGGGTGGGGTTCTTGCAGTCCGTATCAGCGAGGCAGGCCGAGCACTTGCCCATGGTGGTGTTGCACTTCGGCGCTCCAGTGGTCTTGCAGTCCGTATCGGCCTTGCAGGCGACGCACTTGCCAGTCACGCAGAAGGGGAGGCCCGTCGCGGTGGCGGTCTTGGCGCAGTCCGCATCAACGGTGCAGGCGACCTGGCAGTTCATGAAGGTCGCCTTGGACGAGTAGAGCGCGCACTTGGTGTACGGAGCCTTCGTGCACTCAGTGTCAGCCTTGCAAGTGCAGGAATCCTGCGTGGTGTCGCAGGTCGGACCGTTCGGGTTGGCGGTGCAGTCGGTGTCGCTGCTGCAACCGCAGTACTTGGTCGAGCTGCCGAGGCACTTGGCGCCGAAGGGGTAGGTGCCCTTGCAGTCGGTGTCAGCGGCGCAGGTGCAAGCACCGGTGGTGCCACAGACGGAGCCGTTCTGGCTCGCGGCGCAGTCGGCCGTGCCCTTGCACTCGACGCACTTGTTGGAGGTGGTGTTGCAGAGCTTGTTGTAGAGGCTGGTCGTGCAGTCGGTATCGGCGAGGCACGCGACGCAGACGCCGGAGGTCTTATTGCACTTCGGCGCCGAGGTGCTCTTGCAGTCGGTGTCGGCAGTGCAGGGCTTCTGGCAGGTCTTCGTCGTGGTGCCCACACACTTGGTGTATGGGGCCACCTTGCAGTCGGTGTCGGCCGAGCACATGCACCACAGGTTCTTGGTATCGCAGACGCCGCCACGCGGGCTGGTCGTGCAGTCGGCGTTGCTGGCGCAACTGCACCAGTTCTTAGATGTGTCGCACTTCGGGCTGAGCGCGCCAGGGTTGATCTTGCATTCGTTGTCGGTGAGGCACTCGACGCACTTCCCGTCCTTCTTTACGCACTGGGTCGGGTCCGCCGCCGTGCAGGCCGGGTCGCACTGCCCGCCGCCGCCCTGATCCACCTTCCCGGCCTCCTTGCCCTGTCCCTGGTCGATCGTGCCGGGGTTCTCGCCGGTGCCGATGTCGGGCGTGGTGCCGCCCTTGTCGAGCTTCTTCGGTCCGTCGGTGGTGACGGGTTTCGTGTCGTCGGAGCAGCCCGCGAATGCGAACATCGCGCCGACGATCAGGGGGAGAAGGGTCCCGAACGCTTTCTTCATTCTCACGATCCGACCTCCTTTGGTGCCGCGAGGCAAAACTAAACTAGAGGGGTTTCCTCGCGGCGCACTATAGGCGAGATCCGCTGCCCCTGTGAATCGGTCTTTTTGTTACCAGTGAAAGAAGATTGCACGCGGTCGCGAGGTGAGAAACCGTGGCTGGGGGGCGCTGACCGCGACGGTCAGCCGGGTGTGATCCGGGTCGCGATTTTTCCGGCGGTCGCTGTCGACTGCCTGCGTCAGCGGCGATGCCTGCCGCGGCGCTGCAGGAGATAGAGGCCGATCAAGATGACGGGCAGGGTGAGGTTGGAGCGGTGGCCGCGGCGCGAGGTGCCCCGCGCGATCCGGCAATCACCGCCTCCTCCCGAGCAGCCCCCCGAGCCGAAGTCGGCGCCTTCACAGCCGCCGGTGCTGCCGGCGTCACAGCCCTCCGCGCCGTCGCAGCCCCCGCCCGTGTCGCCCTCGCAGCCGCTGTCACCCACGTCGCTCGAGTCGGCGTCGCAGCCGCTGTCCTCGTAGGAGACGTCGGACTCGTCGCCGCCGCAGCCGCCGGGGTCCACCTCGACGCCGACACCACCGTTCACGCTCACCCCGCCGCCACCACCACCACCGCTGCCACCGCCGTGAGAGCCGGTGCCTGTGCCGGTGCCCGTGCCCGGGCCGGGTGTGGGCGCGGGCCCGGGGACGGTGGGCGCAGGGCAGGTGAGCGGCGCGATCTCGAAGCCGGCGCTGACGTCGAGGACGCGGGCGCCCGCGCAGAAGCCGCTCGCGGCAGCGTTGAAGCGGCCGCGGCTCAGGCGGCGCACTTCATCGTCGGCGGTGCCGGGCACGCCGTCCGGGCCCGCGCTGGTCGCCAGGAGCTCGAGGCGCCCATCCAGGCAGGCGCAGCCATCGGGCTTGCCGAGGAGCTTCGACGGGAGCTCGATCCGCGCCGCGACGCGCTGGGCCGAGAAGACCTCCTTGTTGCCCTGGTACTCCTTGACCGAGACCACCGGCGCGCCGGCGCCCACCGTCGGGAGGTCGAGCTCGACGAGCAGCACCGCGCCGCTCGCGCGCACCGCCTGGAAGAAGAGGTAGAGCCCGCTCGGCTTCTGCGTCGAGGCGGTCGTGCTCATGAAGAGGACCGCGCGCAGGCTCTCGGCGGGCGCGCCATCCGGCGCGGTGCACTGGTTGGTGGCGCCGTTGCAGAGCACCGCCCGGTCGTAGAGCTCGAGCTCCACCTGGCCCTCGTCGGCGGCGGCGAGGCCTGGCGCCAGCAGGGCGGCCGCGAGGAGAGCGCTCGAGAGCAACGGACGGAGCTTCAGATGTGCCATGTGACACCCGCGCAGAAGGAGAGCCGGCGCCCGTCGGTGATGCCGAGCGCACGGCGGAGGTCGGCCGTCGGATCGTCCGTGAGGACGACGCGACCGCGGAGATCGAGCGAGAGGAGGCGCGTCAGCCGGTACTGAACCCCCCAGCCGACGGCGACGTAGTCGGACCAGCCCTCGCTGGCGAGCGTGGGCAGGCCGTCACGGCGGAGGGACTGCATGACGTAGCTGGTCCCGCCGAGGAGCTCGAAGGCGAGCCCGAGGCGCCAGATGCTGAGCTCGAGGCGCAGGCCGCCGCCGAGGTCAGTGTAGCTGCGGGCCTCGGCGTAACCGACGGGGACCTCGCGGAGCTGGCCGTCGGCGCCGAGCCCGCTCCAGGACACCGAGCCGAGGAAGTAGAAGCGGAGCGCCGTGTTGCCGAACCCGACCCCGGAGGAGCCGCGCGTCCTGATGCCGTAGCCGAACCCGAGCGTCGCCTCGGCGACGGGACCCACCGCGCCGCCGGCGACGCCGACGCCCGTGCCCGCCTCGGCGAGCGCCGTGAGCGAGATCGCCGAGCGCCGCGCGGAGGCGGTCCCGGGCGCGGTGAGGGCGAGGCTCGTCAGGAGCGCGAGCAGGTGCGAGCTGCGCATGCTGTCCTCGAGGTGTGGTTGCGAGGCGAGCCGCCCAGCTGCCTCTCAGGCGGGCTCTTCAGCAAGCAGCGGGCCAGCGCCGAACGCGACCCCCGCGTCGAATCCGCGCGAACTCGCGTGCTCTCGCTCGCTTGCGCTGTCGTCGTCGAGCAACAGTGTGAAAGCCTGCCGCGCGCGAGCGACTCACGAGTGCGCGGGATCACGCTCGCGGAGCAGCGCTCAGTAGGGCAGGTGCTCGATCCAGAAGACGAGCCGGATCTCCTCGGGGGAGCCCGCCTTCTCGAGGCGGGCGAGGAGGTCGAAGAAGACCGGCGTCACCAGCTCGCGGTGCGAGGCGAGCCAGGTGACGCGCACGCCGTCCTCCATCCAGAGCGCGTAGCTCTCGCCTTTCGGGAACCGCGCCGGGAAGGGCTGCGCGCCGTCGCCGAAGAGCGACGCGAGCTCGCGGCGGACCATGGCCGCCAGGCGCGCGGGTTGCTCCCAGTCGAAGTCGAGGAGCTCGCGCAGGCTCAGCCAGTCGTGGCGGTTGCAGTAGACCTCGGCAAGCTCCTCGCTCGCAGCGAGCTCGGCGCGGAGCTCGTCGGAGAGGTCGTCGGGCAGGCCGCGGCCGCGGCCGACCTGCTCGTGCTCCTGGATGAAGGTCGCGTCCTCGCCGCAGAGGACCGCGGCGATGCCTTGCATGCCGAGGTCGCCGAGCTTGCTGTACGGAAGGAGGCTCGCCACCCCTTCGTGCCTCGCGTCCCTCGGCCGCCCGAGCTCCCAGCGAGGGCCGACCTTGCGCTCGGCGTGGAGCGCGACCTCGAGCTCGGCGCCCATCAGCTCACCTCTCTGCGTGAAAGCGAGCGCGCCTCACGGGTGCGCTCGCTGCAGCCGCGGGCTCTTCGGGTCGAGGCGGCGCGCGGCGGTCCAGGCGGCCTCGGCCTCGGCGGTACGGCCGAGCGCCTTCGCGAGCTCGGCGAGCGTCGCGTGCATGTCGGCGTCCTTCGGCGCCAGCGCGACGGCCTGCTTCGCGTGGGCCAGGCCGCGCGCGAGGGCGGTGCGCTCCCGCAGGCAGAACCACGCGACGGTGTCGTGCTCGTCGGCGCTCCGCGCCTTCTCCTCGAGGAGGCGCAGCGCCTCGGCGCTCTTGCCCAGGTGGTGGAGCGCCTGCGCCAGCGGGAAGGCCGCCTGCGCGGCCTGCTTCGCGCGCGGGAAGCGGGCCCGGAGCGAGCGCAGCACCTCGGCGGCGCCGGCGTCGTCCTTCAGGCTGCGGAGGAGCAGGTACTTGCCCTTGACCAGCAGCGCCTCGGCGGCGAGGCCCTGCGCGTTCTGTGGGTCTCCCTCGATCACCCGATCGAGGTGCGTGTTCGCTTGCGTGCGCGCGCCGCGGAAGGCCCACTCGGTGCCGAGCCGGAGCTGGAGCGCGAGGTCCGCCGGGCGCTGCTTCGCCTGCGCCTCGAGGCGCGTGAGCGTCTCGGAGCCGTCGCGCAGCTTGCCGAGCGCGGCGAGGAGCGGCGCCGCGGCGAGGTCGCCGGTGACGCGCCCTACCTCGCGACCGCCGCCGTCGAGTACTAGCAGCGTGGGGAAGGCGATGACGTTGTAGCGCTGGGCGACGTCGCGCCCCTCGCCCTCCTCGGCGTCGTAGCCGAGGCGGACGAAGGGCTCGAGCTTCGCCCGCACGGCTGGCTCGGCGAGGACGCCGTCGAGCTTGCGGCAGGAGGGACACCACCTGGTTCCGACCTTGAGGAGGAGGAGTTGCTTCGTCTTCGCCGCCGCGGCGACGGCGGGCGCGAGCGGAGGGGAGCGATCCCAGGCGGCGGGCGCGGCGAGGGCCACGCCGCCGAGGAGGATGGTCGCGAGCGCGAGGTGGTTCAGGCTCGGAGCGTGCCGCGACAGCGGAGACCTCCTACGGCTTGTAGCACCGGATCCGGTGGTTCATCGTATCCGAGATGAAGATGAGCTGGTTGCCGTTGATCGTGCCGACGGCGAGTGAGAGATCCTCGCTGAAGCGGGCCTGCTTCGCGGGGCCATCCTGAGTGCCCGTCGCTCCGTCGCCGGCGATGGTAGATACAGACCCGCTCGCGAGCATGCGCACCGTCGCATAGTCGGCGATCCAGAGGTTGTTCGCGGAGTCGTAGGCCAGCGAGCCCGGCGTCTTGAACTTGGCCGCAGCCGCCGGACCGTCAATGAGGCCCGATTGTAGGCCGCCGGCGAGCGTGGTCACGGTCGCTCCCACCACGTCGAACACCCTATGGCTGCCTCGGTCGCCAACGACCAGAGAGTTGCTCGGGGAGACGGCGATGCCCCAGGGCTGGCTGAACGGCGCGCCAGAGGCAACTGTGGAGACGGCCGGGGGATCCGGGTAGAACGACCGGACTGCGACGTTGTTGGTATCCGCCACATACAGCGATAGTCCTGCGAAGGCGATCGAGTTGGGGCTATTGAACTGGGCAGATGCCACGGGTCCGTCGACGTAGCCGGACAACTTGCCACCGGCGACTGTGGTCAGTGTACCACTCAACATCTTGACAGCGTGCTTGTCGACGACGTAGGCGGTCGAACCATTGATGAGCACATCGCGCGGGCCGTACAACGGCGGCTTCTTGTTCTGAAGAGTACCGATGTAGGACGTCGAGACGAGTCCCTGCTGTATCTTTCGTAGCGCGTTGTTCAGCTCGTCAGCCACCCACACACTGCCGTCCGCCGCCACTGACAGGCCGCGCGGCTGGTTGAACTGCGCCTGCCACGCCTGCCCATTCGTGAACCCCTGCGATGTGCCCGCCCAGGTGGTCACGCACCCCTTCTTCGGCGTCCAGCTGTAGGGGTTCAGCGTCGGGTCGCAGGTGCCGCAGGTCGGAGAGAGCGGGTCCATCGCCCCGGCGACGTAGCAGTTGAGCCCGATCATGCACTGGTTCGCCTTCAGGGTGTTGGTGCATCCACCCGGCGCGCCCGTGCAGACGTCGTCGGTGCAGGGGAGGCTGTCGTCGCAGGAGTACGTGGTGCCCTTGCAGACCTGCGCGGAGCAGGTGTCGGTGTGCGTGCAGGCGACGCCGTCGTTGCAGGCGACGCCGTCGTTCCCCGACCAGGCCTTGTCGTTCTTCACCGGGTCGCACTTCTGGCAGACGTTGGCGCTGTTCACCGTGCCCGAGGCGTAGCAGGCGCCGCCGATCAGGCAGGAGGCGCCGGTCACCACGTGGCTGCAGCCAGTCACGCCGCAGATGTCCGTCGTGCAGGCGAGCTTGTCGTCGCAGTCCGCGTTGGTAAGGCACGGCGGAGGCGGTCCCTTGTCGGGCGTGACGACCTTCTGGTCGGGTGGCTTGACCGCCTGGTCGGGTGGCTTGATGGCCTGGTCGGGCGGCTTGACCGTCTGGTCGGGCGGCTTGATGGCCTGGTCGGGCGGCTTGACTGCCTTGTCGGGCGGCTTGATGGCCTGGTCGGGCGGCTTGATCGCCTGGTCGGGCAGCTTGACGGCCTGGTCGACCTTCTTCTGGTCGATCTTCAGATCCGGCTTCAGCGGCTGATCCACCGCCGCGTCCTTCTTCACATCCAGCGTCGGCCCGTCGCGACGGGCGTCCGCGGTCGCACCATCGATCGTCGATCGGTCCGCCGCGAGCTTGTCCGGCGCGAGCCCGTCGGGCGCCGTCTTCGCGTCGAAGGTCCCCGCCTCGGCTTCGGGGATGCAGAGCTTGCCGGGCAGGAAGCAGCGCTGCCCCGCCGGGCAGGCGATCTGCTCGTCGCAGTAGGTGGGATCCTTCACCGTGCAGGCAGAAAGACTGGTCGCGAGCAGCGCGACGCCAAGCAGTGTACGTCCTCTCATCGGGGTCCCCTCCGCAGCGGCGCGGTGTGCCCGCGCCCGAACTGGCCGGGCACCTTCATAACCGATTCCTTCGGCCGGTACCACGGCGTTTTCGAAGCACATGCCCGATTGTCGGCAGCCGCGCCGGAAGGTTGCGTGGGAACTACACGGCGTCGGCGGGTGTGGTCGACGCCGCGGCCCTTGAAGTAACTACGACCTTCGCGACGAAGGTCGACGATACTTCAGTGCCGAGGGCGGTCCCGAGCGCCGTGGCCGAGAGGGCCTCGACGACCGGAGGACGTGCCGAGAGCCGCGAGGGGAAGTCGATCCCGCAGCGGCCAGGGGGCGGGGGACAGCTACGACAGCACCCACCCGTCGTCCGAGAGCGGCGGCACCGGCGCGTGGCCGTCGCTGCGGCCCTCGGCGAGGCGGCGGCGGCTGCGCCGGGCGAAGGTGCCGGGCTCGAGGGTCAGGACCGAGGGCGGGCCGAGGAGCTTGCGGGTGCGCAGGCCGTCGTAGGCCTCGCAGCGGCGGCCGAGCTCGCTGTCGAGCGCCGCGGCCAGGCGCTCCGCGAGCTCGCTGGCGAGCGCCTCGCCGGCCTCGAGCGCCACCGCCAGCGAGGGCACGGGCTTCGCAGCCGGCGCGGCCACCTGGCGGGCGCGGCGCAGCAGCCGCGAGAGCCAGCCCAGCTTCGCCGCCTCCGGCGCGCTCGCCTGCGCCTCCCCTCCCTCCGCGGGTGGCTGCAGCCAGCCGGTGAAGCCCGCCAGCGTCACCCCGCAGCTGCGGCAGGCGGCGAGCACCGCCTCGCTCATCTCCTCCTCGCCGAGCGCCCCCGCCTCCAGGCGCAGCCGACCCGGCGCGCGCCCGGCGAGGATCAGCCGCGGCAGCCCGTCGTCGACGGCGCGCACCTCGACGACGTCGTCCATCAGGTAGCGGTAGAGGCCGTTCGGACCGGTGACCACCGGCCGGTAGCGTCCTCCCGGCTGCAGCTCCTCGGGCAGCACCGTCGTCGCGCCCTCGGCCCAGGCCGCGGGCAGGCTCGCGGGCAAGAACTCGAGGAGCTGATCGCCGAGCGCGATGGGCCCGCCGGCCTCGTCGAGCCAGGGCAGCGTGACGATCGCCTCGGCGGCGCGGTAGCCCGGATCGATCACGGCGAGCGTGCCGAAGCGATCCGGCAGCCGCGCGGCGGCGGCGCGCGCCGGCCCGCTGGTCGCGCAGATCAGCACCTCGAGGCCGGGCCAGACCGCGCGCGGCTCCAGGCGCCCCTGGGCCCGCAGGCGCGCCCCCAGCCGGGCGGCCAGCGCGGGCTCGCGGCGCTGCGGCGGGATGGCGCGGCGCACCTCCTCGGAGAGCCCCTCGAGGTGCTCGACGCGCCCCGAGGCGAGGTCGTCGAGCAGCTTCGGGCCGAGCGCCTCCAGGTGCTCGGCGAGGAGCGTCAGCGTGCCCGGCGAGGCCGCGCGCAGCACGCGCACCGGCCGCGTCAGCGCGAGCCTGAGCGCGAGGTAGAAGCGGACCTCCTCGTCCTCGACGGAGAAGATCGCCGCCGGCAGCGCGCGCGGCAGCGGCGGCGGCCGCCCGTGCAGCGCCGCCAGGACCGGCATCGGCAAGAGCGGCAGCGTGCCGCGGCTGGTCTGCGCCTGGTAGCAGGGCAGCACGTGGAGCATCGCGCCCCGAGCCACCGACGGGCGGCGCGCGATCGCCTCGCGCGCGAGGAGCTCCTCGGCCCAGCTCCAGCGCGCGAGCCCCGCCGCGCTCACCGGGATCGCGCGCGGCCGGCCGCGGCTCCCGCCCGAGAGCGCGAAGCCGACGAGCGCGCTCGCCACCACCACGCCCGCCTCGCCGCGCCGCTGCCGCGTGAGGTACGGCTCGAGCTCCGCGTAGCTGCGGAGCGGCACCCGCGCCAGGAAGCCCGCGAGGTCGACGATCTGGTCGAAGGCGTGCGCGCGCCCGAACTCGGTGCGCCGGTTCGCCTCGACGATCGCGCGCAGCGCCTCGAGCTGCGCCTCGCGCGGCCTCCGCCCGGCGGCGAGCAGGCGGCGGTGCGCGTCGCGGTAGGGCAGGAGGAGGAGCCAGCGCGCCAGGCGGCGCGGGAGCAGACGCGCGAGGAGCTGGAGCAGGCGGCGGCCGAGGGGAGCGGGGCGGGGCATGCGGCCGAGGGGAGCGGAGCGGGACGCGGCGGCGCGAGGGGGCGCTCGCTACTTCGCCGCGCTGCCCTTGTCGTCCTTGTCCTCGAGGAGCGCGTCGTCGTCGCCGGAGGCGAGCTTGGCCTTCAGCTCGGCCAGCGCCTCGTCGACCTTCACCGCGTCGGGCGAGGCCGGCAGCTGCGCGCGCGGCTGCTCGGTCGACTGCGGCAGCAGGCCCATCTTCGCCTTCAGCTCGGCGAGCGCGTGGTCGGCGCCCGCGCCGGCCTCCAGCTTGTCGAACTTCGCCTCCAGCGTGTCGCCGGTGAGCTGCCCGGCGATCTCGGCGCCCGCGTCGGCCTCGGCCTCGAGCTGATCGATCTTGGCGGCCATGCGGTCGAAGGTCTCGAAGGCCGACTGGTCCTTCAGCCCCGACATGGTGTCGTGGATGGTCTTCTGCGCCTCCGCGCGCTTCTTGCGGGCGATGAGGATGTTCTTCTTCCGCTTCGCCTCCTCGATCTTGTTGTTGAGCGCGCGCAGGCTGTCCTTCAGCTTCTCCACCGCCTCCTTCTGCAGCGTCCACTGCTTCTGCAGGACGGAGGTCGACTCGTCGTGCTCCCCCTTGCGGGCGAGCGCCTCGCGGGCGAGCACGTCGTCGTTGGCGCGCACGGCCATCATCGCCTTGCGCTCCCAGTCCTTCGCCTTGGTCTCCTCATCCTCGTACTGCTTCTTGAGGCGCTTCTCGTCAGCGATCGAGACGGCGACCTGCTTCTTCGCCTCGATCAGCTGCTGCTTCATCTCGACCAAGACCTGGTTGAGCATCTTCTCCGGGTCTTCGGCCTTGGAGATCATGTCGTTGATGTTGGATTTGATCAGCGTTCCGATTCTCGAGAAGATTCCCATCATGCACCTCGGCTCACGCGATGAACGTGGAGAGCTGCGGGAGGTGGTTGGTCACCGCCAGCCCGATGTCATCCAGCGTCGCCTGAAACTCGTTGTAGTCCAGGTTCTCCAGCTGCAGCGCGTCGGTCACCACCACCGAGCCCTGCTCGAGCCCGTAGGCCCCGTGCAGCATCTCGCGCGCGTTGAGCTCGAGGAGCCTGCGGTAGAGCTCCTCGCGCTTTCCGGCCGGGACCTTCCCGGCGTCGAACACCTTGACGCGGAAGACGGCGACCGAGTCGGCGAGCGAGATGACGAGGTCGGCCCCCAGGTCCTTGACGACCCAGATCCCCTCGCCGACCGGCTCGAAGTGCGCCTCCATCCTGATCAGGTAGCTCTCGATGTCTTCGGCATTCCTCATCGGATCGCAGCCTCCCTGCGGATAGCGGAGCAGCGCCCAGGCTCGGCTCGGGTCGAGCAACCGTGGGAACCGCGTGGGTCGCGCCGCGAGGGCGACGCCAGCGCGGCGAGCGCGCGACTAACTGCTCCTAATTCCGTAGCATGCTAGAGGATCCATGCCACCTCCGTCAACGTCCTGCTGCCGGTTGCTGGCGTCAGGATCGGCGGCCAGCGCGTCGACGAGCGCTCGCGGTCAGCGGAGTCGGCGCGGGCGCGCGGGGAGCGGGCGGGGCGCCGGGCGGCCGCGGCTCCGCGTCGAGGCAGCGACAGTAATCCTTAACATTTGGCCGCCGGCGTGGTAGTCGGCCACCATGGCCAAGATGGTCGACTCCAGCTTGCCGCGGCACCTCGCCATCATCATGGATGGCAACGGCCGCTGGGCGCGCGGCCGGGGGCTGCCGCGCATCGAGGGGCACCGGGAGGGCGCCGCCTCGGTCCGCGAGGTGGTGCGCGCCGCCCGCGAGCTGGGGCTCTCCGCGCTCACGCTCTTCGCCTTCAGCGAGCAGAACTGGGACCGCCCGCCCGACGAGGTCGGCGCGCTGATGGAGCTCCTCTACAAGTACATCCTCGAGGAGCGAGGCGAGATCATGCAGCACCGCATCCGGCTCACCGCGATCGGCGAGCTGGAGCGGCTCCCCGGCTACGTCCGCGAGGCGCTCCTCGCGCTGATGGAGGAGTCGCGGGAGAACCAGGGCATGATCCTCTGCCTGGCGCTCAGCTACGGCGGGCGCGAGGACCTGGTGCAGGCGGTGCGCACCCTCGCCGCCGAGGTCCGCGCCGGCCGCCTCGATCCCGACGAGGTGAGCGAGGTCGTCCTCGACGCGCGCCTCTCGACGCAGGCGCTGCCGCCGCTCGACCTGCTGGTGCGCACCAGCGGCGAGCACCGGCTCTCCAACTTCCTCCTCTGGCAGGCGGCCTACGCCGAGCTCTACTTCACGCCCGTGATGTGGCCGGAGTTCCGGCGCGAGCAGCTCCTCGAGGCGCTCGCCGCCTACGGCCAGCGCGAGCGGCGGTTCGGGCTCACCTCGGAGCAGTGCGCGGGAGGGAGCGTCGAAGCCGCCCCGCGCGCGGAGCCGAGCGACCAGGGGCAGGGCGAGGATCAGGGGGCGGATCAGGGCAAGGGCGGGTCCGACGAGGGCGAGGGCGCGGACCAGGGACAGCGCGGGTCCGACCAGGGCAAGGGGGCGGACCAGGGACAGCGCGGGTCCGACCAGGGCAAGGGCGGAGGCGCGGGGTCGGGGGGCGGGCAGGCCACGGAGAGCTAGCGTGACCGACGCGAACCGCAACCTCCTCGTGCGCCTGGCGAGCGCCGCCGTGCTGGCGCCGCTGCTCATCCTCGCCATCCTCTGGCCGCGGCCGCTGGCGATGATCGTCACCATCCACGCCGCGGTGCTGATCGGTCTCCTCGAGCTCTACTGGATGGTGCTGCGCGAGGACCCGCCCTGGCTGCGCGTCACCGGCGCGCTCCTCGGGCTGGGGGTCAGCCTGGTGTTCGTCTGGCGGCCTGAGCTCCTGCTCGCCGCGCTGATGGGCGCGACCATCCTCATCGCCGTGCTCCACCTCCTCTGCTTCGTCGACCTGCGCACCGTCGGCTCGCGCACCGGCCTGATGCTCTTCGGCACGCTCTACCTGCCGCTGCTGCTGACGCCGCTCGCGCTGCTCAAGCGGATGCCCGACGGCAGCGACTGGATCCTGCTGACGCTGACCCTGACCTTCTTCTGCGACACCGGCGCCTACGCGAGCGGACGGCTCCTCGGCCGGCACAAGCTCTATCCGGCGATCAGCCCGGGCAAGACGTGGGAGGGCGCCATCGGCGGCCTCGCCTTCGCCTTCGGCGCCGCGGTCCTGGCCAGGCTCTGGTACATGCCGCAGCTGGGCTGGGTCGACGCGGTGCTGATCTCCGTCCCCGGCGCGGCGCTGAGCCAGGCGGGCGATCTGGTGGAGTCGATGATCAAGCGCGGGCAGGGCGTGAAGGACTCGGGCTGGGTCATCCCCGGCCATGGCGGCCTCCTCGATCGCATCGACGCGCTCCTCTTCAGCACGCCCTACGTCTATCTCTACGCGACCCACATCCTCCACGGCGGCACGCTGCCGTGACGGGCGCGGCCCCGCAGGGACGTGAGGACGGACGCGAGGCGCCCGGGCGCCCGGGCGGCAAAGGCGTCGCGCTCCTCGGCTCGACCGGCTCCATCGGGGCCAGCGCCCTCGAGGTGATCGCCGCCTTCCCGGGCGCCTTCCACGTCGTCGCCCTCGCCGCCGGCCGCAACCTCGACCTGCTCGCGGCGCAGGCGCGGCGCTTCCGGCCGCGGCTCGTCTCGGTGGCGCGGCCCGAGGACCAGGACGCGCTGCGCGAGCGGCTCGCCGGCCTGGAGCCAGCGCCGGCGCTGGTCTGCGGCGAGGCGGGCGCCGTCCAGGTGGCCTCGCACCCGGACGCCGAGATCGTGCTCTGCGCCATGGTGGGCGCGGTGGGGCTGGCGCCGACGCTGGCCGCCATCCGCCGCGGCGTGCGGGTGGCGATCGCCAACAAGGAGCCGCTGGTGGTCGCCGGGCGGCTCTGCGTCGAGGAGGCGCGGCGGCACGGCGCCACGCTGCTCCCCGTCGACAGCGAGCACAGCGCGGTCTACCAGTCGCTCTGCGGTCATCGCGCCGAGGACGTCCGCCGCCTGCTCCTCACCGGCTCCGGCGGACCCTTCCGCACCGTCACCGATCTCGCCAGCGTCACCGTCGAGCAGGCGCTCAGCCACCCGACCTGGTCGATGGGCCCGAAGATCACCGTCGACTCGGCGACGCTGATGAACAAGGGCCTCGAGGTGATCGAGGCGCGCTGGCTCTTCGGCGTCGAGCCGCAGCGCATCCAGGTGCTGATCCACCCGGAGTCGATCGTCCACTCGATGGTCGAGTACGTGGACGGCTCCATCGTCGCCCAGCTGGGGCCGCCCGACATGCGGCTGCCGATCGGCTACGCGCTCGGCTACCCGGCCCGGCTGCCGCTCGAGCTGCCGCCGCTGGACCTCGCGCGCGTCGGCTGCCTGCACTTCGAGGAGCCCGGGCACGAGCGCTTCCCCTGCCTCGGGCTCGCCTACCGCGCCCTCGAGGCGGGCGGCACCGCGCCGGCGGTGATGAACGCCGCCAACGAGGTGGCGGTGGGCGCCTTCCTCGAGCGGCGCGCGAGCTTCACCGCCATCCCTCGCGTGATCGAGGAGACGCTCGGCCGCCACCGGCCCCTGCCCGGGGACGACCTCGCGCAGCTCCTCGAGGCCGACGCCTGGGCGCGCGAGGAGGCCCGCCGGCTCCTCGAGTCGGGCGGCTGAGACCGGCGCAAGTTCTGGACCGGAGTGGCGGAATTTGCGCCCCCGCAAAATCCAGCCTAGGCTATTCCTGAGCCGCCGCGCGGGCTGAGCGGGGTCATGGACCGCTTCACTGCCTTCCTCCTGATTCGTCGCTTCCTCAAGCACGACCCGAGCCGCAACCACGCGCTCGCGGTCGAGGCGATCATGGAGGAGCTCGCCGGACACGCGGGGAGCGAGCCCGCGTCGTGGGGGGTGCTGGGGCTGCTGAGCCAGCTCGACCTCGAGTACGCCGCGCACAACCCGCGAGCGCGGGGGCAGCGGGCGCGCGAGCAGGCCGAGCTCGAGGGGCTGGCGCCGGAGCTGGCGGCGAGCCTGGCGCGCTGGTGCAGCCTCCCCCCGCTGGCGGAGCCCGCGCAGGTCGAGGACGCGCTCTTCCTCGCCAGCCACCTGGCCGAGGCCGCGCTCGGTCCTCCCCTCGACGAGGGCGCGCCGCTGGAGCTGGACGACAGCGACAGCGGCGGGCGCGGCCTCGAGGACGAGCGGCCCCGCTCGCGCAGGCGCGACGATGCGGACGATGACCCCGAGGAGCGGTGAGGGGACCAGCCCGCGCCGTCGCGCCGCCCGCGACCGCTGCTGCCCGACGCGCTGGCGGCCTCGCTCGGCCGCGCGCTCGAGCTACGGCGCGGGGCTGGCGATCCGCCGGGCGAGCGCCTCGACG
>JAKLHH010000539.1 GCA_022710245.1 Myxococcota bacterium | reverse complement strand
CCTCGGCGCGGGCCTCTCCGGCGGCTGAACGTCCGGGCGCGTGGGTGCGCGCCCGCGCGGGCCCGGGCGGCGGCACCTTGACCTCGAGGAGCATGCCGGGCAGCTGGAGCACCGTCGGCCGGACGAGGGCGGCCGCGGCTGACCCGGGCAGGACCTCCACCTCGCCCCAGGTGCGGACGCCGGCGTGCTGCGCAGGCGGCGTCGGCCCGGCCAGGCGCTGCAGCGTGGCGCCGACCGCGAGGGATCCCCCGGTGACGGCGACGAGCTTGAAGAGGAGCGGGTTGATCCAGGGCATCGTTGCCTCCAGCGCGATCATAGGACCCCTGCCGCGCGGGTCCAAGAATTCGCCCCGCTCGCCTCCTTCGGAGGCTCCGCGATGAAGGGCAAATTGCGGCGGTCTCATCCCGGAGCGGCCGCAGGCCGCGAGGACCCGCAATTGCGGCGGTCTCATCCCGGAGCGGCCGGAGGCCGCGAGGACCCGCACGAGGGCAACGCTCGAGCGTTCGCAGGAGCGGCTTCGCCCTGGTCGCGTCCCGCGGACGCTTCGCGAGGTGAGCCAAAAAATTGCCCCGATCCCCAGCCCGGGTACCCTAGGTGCGACTGGAGCGGCGCCGCGGTCGGGCAGGGCCGCAGGGCTGCGTGTCCAGCGACGGGGAGCGGCGCCGCACAGGCCGGGTAGTCGTGCGGAGCTGCGACCAGCAAAAGGAGCCGCCATGCACCGAGCCCCACGTCAGGTCGTGCTACACCTCGTCCCCGCGCTGCTGCTGCTGCTGGCTGGAGCCAGGGCCGAGGCCGGTCGCACGGAGCTCCGCGCCGTGGAGGCTGTCGAAGGGCAGGGCGGCGAGACCGTGGTCCGGGTCCGGTGCACGCAGACGCCGGCCTTCGCGGTCTTCAACCTGGAGGAGCCGCCGCGGCTGGTCGTCGACCTCTCCAACGCGCAGCAGGGCGAGGCGCCTCGCTGGCTCGACGTGGGGAGCTGGGCGGTCTCCAGCGTCGCGACGAGCCCGGTGAAGAAGGAGACCTGGTCGGGCGTGCGCGTCTCGGTCGGCCTGCGGCAGAAGGTCGCTTCGCGCGTGCTCCTCGACGGGAACGATCTGGTGATCCGGGTGCTCGCCCTGACCCCGCCGCCGGCCGGGACGCGAGCGGCTCCCGCCAAGGCCCCGGCCGCGGACGCGGCGGCGGCGAGGCAGCTCGGCGAGGCTGATCAGCGCGCGCGGCGGGCCGAGGCGGACCGCCAGAAGGCGCTCGCCGAGGTGGCCAAGGCGAAGCTCGAGGCGCAGCGCCTGCAGCAGGCGGCGGCCGAGGCCCGCACGAACGCAGAGAAGCTCTCGCGGCAGCAGCGCTCCGACGCGGCGGCGGCGCGCGGTCGCGCGGAGGCGCTGGCTCGCTCCGCGGCCGAAGCGGAGAAGGACCGGCGTCGCGCGCAGGCCGAGCTCGATCGCATCCGGCAGACCTCGCAGCAGGCGCAGGCCGAGGCGGAGCGCCTGCGTCAGGAGATGAGCCGGGCCCGGGCCGACGTGGCCCGCATGCGCGCGGAGGCGCAGCGCGCGCAGCTCGAGGCCCAGCAAGCGCGCGCCGCGGCGGCGCAGGCGCAGAAGGACGCGAGCAAGGCCCGCGCCGAGGGACAGGCGCTGCGCAGCCTGGTCCAGCGGGCCGAGGCCGAGAAGCTCCTCGCGCAGGCGCTGGCCAGCAAGGCGCAGCGCTCGGCGAGCGAGGCGAACCAGGCCCGCGCCGAGGCACAGCGCGCGAAGGAGGCCGCGGCCCGGGCGCAGGAGGCGGCGCGAGCGCGGCAGGCGGGGCAGGAGAAGGCGCGCTCCGCGGCGCTGGCCGAGGCCGAGCGGCGCAGGGCGGACGCGCTGGCGGCCAAGGCGCAGCAGGCGCTCGCCGAGGCGGAGCGCGCGCGCACGGACGCCGCCCGGGCCCGCTCCGAGGCCGAGCGCTCTCGCCTGGCGGCCGAGCAGGCGCGGGGCGAGGCCGCCACCGCGGTCGCCGAGGCGAAGCGTGCGCGCGCCGAGGAGGAGGCGAGCCGCAAGGCCGTGCAGGCCGCCGAGGCGGAGAAGCAGCGGGCGCTCGGGCTGGCCGCGAAGGCGCAGCAGGCGCTCGGCGAGGCGAACCGGGCCCGCGCCGAGGCGCGTGAGCAAGCCGATCGTGCCCGTGCGCTGGCGCGGCGCGCCGAGGCTGACAAGAGCCTCGGCAAGCAGGCCGCGGACGAGCGGGCGAGAGCGAACGCGCTGGCGGCCAAGGCAGCGGCGGCAGAGGCCGAGGCCCAGCGCGCGCGAGGGGAGGCGAGCAGCGCCAGGGCAGAGGCGGCCAAGGCGGCGCGGGAGCTGGCCCAGCGCCTCAGCGCCGAGCGCGCGGCGGCGAGCAAGCTCGCGGCGAAGGCGAAGCAGGTCGCCGAGGAGGCCGCGCAGGCCCGCAAGGAGGCAGCGCGCGCCCGCGCCGAGGCCGACCGCGCGCGCAGCGGGATGAACAGCGCGCTCGCCGAGGCCAAGCGGGCGCAGGCAGAGGCCAGCGCGAGCCAGCTGCTGGCCAAGCAGGCGGCCGCCGAGAAGGCGCTCGCGGTGGCGCTGAAGGCCAGCGCCCAGACCTCGCTCGCCGAGGCGCAGCGGACCCAGGCTCGCCTCCGCGAGACGATGGCGACCGTCGAGCAGAGCCGGCAGGAGCTGGGGCGCCTCAAGCAGGAGGCGCTGCGGGCGCAGGCGCAGGCAGAGCAGGCTCGGCTGGCAGCGGCCCGGGCGCGCACCTCGCGCAACGCCGAGGAGCGCTCGCAGCAGGTCGCGCTGCAGCAGAAGGCTGCGTCGGCGCTGGCCGAGGCGCGCCGGCTGCAGCGCGAGGCCGCGAGCGCGAAGGCCGAGGCCGCCCGTGCCACCCGCGAGGCGTCCCAGGCCCGCCAGCTCGCCGACCGGCAACAGACGAGCGCGGAGCGCGCGCGCCAGGCGAGCCAGGATCAGGAGCAGAAGCGCCGCCAGGCCGAGCGGGCGCTGATCGCCGCCCAGCAGCGCAAGGCCGAGGAGGCCATGGTGAGCGCGCGCAAGGTGCGCGAGGAGGCGGAGCAGGCGAAGGCCGCGGCGCTCGCGCAGTCGCGCGCGGCGGCGACGAGCAAGCAGCAGGCCGAGCAGGAGCGCGCAGCGGCGACGGCGAGCAAGCTGCAGGCCGAGCGCGAGCGGGCGGCGGCGACGGCGAGCAAGCAGCAGGCCGAGAGCGAGCGGGCGGCGGCGACGGCGAGCAAGCAGCAGGCCGAGAGCGAGCGGGCGGCGGCGGCGGCGAGCAAGCAGCAGGCCGAGAGCGAGCGGGCGGCGGCGGCCGTGGCCAAGCAGCAGGCCGAGCGCACGATCGGGGAGGCTGCGCGGCTGCGCGCGGAGGCCGAGCGCACGCGCAAGGAGGCCCTCCGCCTGAAGACGGAGGCGGAGCGCGCGCGCGGCGGCGCGGAGAGCGCCCGGCTGAAGGGCGAGCAGGCGGCGATGGCGCAGGCGCGCGGTGAGGCGGAGCGGGCGCGCGCCGACGCGGAGCGCGCGAAGGCCGAGGCGGACCGGCTGCGTGGCGAGGCGGACCGGCTGCGCAAGCTCGCCAGCTCGAGCCGGGACCTCGAGGCGGAGCGGCTGCGCGGCGAGCTCGCGCGGCTGAAGGCGCAGATCGCCCGCCAGCAGCTGCAGGAGACCCAGGCGCGGGCGCAGGCGCTGCGGGCCGAGGCCGCGCGCCAGGACCAGCTCGGGGGGAAGGAGCAGGGCAAGCCGCTCAAGGTCGGCAGCCCGCCGGTGCGGCCGGCCGAGCCGGCCCGCCCGCGCCAGCGGCCGCTCTACGCCTCCAGTCAGGGCCAGGTGCCGCTCCCCGCGGCGGCCTACGGCAGGCCGAGCTACCGCGCGGCCAAGGACGAGGAGCAGGTCCTCATCCCTCTCGGTCGCGGCCGCTACCAGGTGAGCACCTCGTGGGACCGGACGGTGGTGCTGCTCAGCGGTGCGCACGAGCTGGTCGGGAGCTGGTCGTCGATGCCGGGCGGTGCCGTGGTGGGCTCGGTGGCGATGACGCCGCTCGTCTACGGCACCTTCCGCGTGCAGATCGAGCTCAACCGCCCGGCCACCCCCGAGGTCCGCGCGGTCGAGCTGGACTCGGGGACCTACCTCGTCGTCCGCTACCTGAAGTAGCTAAACCTTTTCTCGCCCGTGTCGTAAAGTTCCGCCGTCAGCCCTGGGCTGGAGCGGCGCCCCGCACGCGCGCCCCGCTCGGGTACGGCGCTGGCGGGCAGCGTCCGCGACAAGAAAGAGGAGCACGAATGCGCGTCATCGACCGGATCAACGAGGCGGTACTGGAGAAGACGGTCCAGCGCTGCCGTGAGCGCAACATCATCATCCCGACCTTCGCCCAGATGAAGGACCCGGAGCAGGCGCCGGCCGCGATCAAGGAGCGCCTCGCTCACGTGGGCCTCTGGGACATCGACCCGGTGAACCTCTTCCGCATCACCTGGAAGAACGAGCCGAAGGAGAAGGGCGGGCTCTACAACCGCGGCAACTGGATCGAGTTCCCCTCGGAGCTGACCGGGGTCGCGGCGCGGGTGATCGGGCTCGTCGGCAAGTACTTCCCGACCGGCGCGCACAAGGTCGGCGCGGGCTTCGCCTGCCTGGTGCCTCGCCTGGTCTCTGGCAACTTCGATCCGACCTCGCAGAAGGCGGTGTGGCCGTCGACGGGCAACTTCTGCCGCGGCGGCGCCTTCGACTGCGCGCTCCTCGCCTGCACGCCGGTCGCCATCCTCCCCGAGGAGATGAGCCGCGAGCGCTTCGAGTGGCTCCGCTCGATCGGCGCCGAGGTGATCGCGACGCCGGGCTGCGAGTCGAACGTCAAGGAGATCTACGACAAGTGCTGGGAGATCAAGAAGACCCGGCCCGACTGCGTCATCTTCAACCAGTTCGAGGAGTTCGGAAACTCGATCTGGCACTACGAGGTGACCGGCTCGGCGATCGAGGAGGTCTTCGGCCTGGTGCGCAGCCCGGAGAGCCGCCTGGCGGCGTACATCTCGGCGACCGGCTCGGCCGGCACCATCTCCGCGGGGGACTACCTGCGCACGCGCTTCCCGCAGCTCAAGGTGGTCGCCACCGAGGCGCTGCAGTGCCCGACGCTGCTCCGCAACGGCTTTGGCGGACACCGCATCGAGGGCATCGGCGACAAGCACATCCCCTGGGTGCACAACGTGCGCAACACGGACATGGTCGCCGCCATCGACGACGAGCAGTGCATGGCGCTGCTCCGGCTCTTCAACGAGCCGGCGGGGCACGCGTTCCTCGCCCACGAGGGCGTGCCGGCGGAGACGGTGGAGAAGCTGCCGCTCCTCGGGATCTCGTCCATCTGCAACGTCGTCGCCGCGATCAAGACCGCGCGCTACTACGAGCTGGACGGGCGCGACGTCATCTTCTGCCCGCTCACCGACTCGGCGGCCCTCTACGGCAGCCGCGTGCAGGAGCAGCGCGAGGAGCACGGACCGTACGCGGAGGCCGACGCGAGCGCCCACTACGCGCGCTACCTCCTCGGCAATGGCACCGACAACCTGCGCGAGCTCGGCTACCACGACCGCAAGGCGCTCCACAACCTGAAGTACTTCACCTGGGTCGAGCAGCAGGGGCGGACCGTTGACGAGCTCCGTCAGCTCTGGGACCCGGACTTCTGGACCGAGACCTTCAGCCAGGCCGCGGAGTGGGACAAGCTGATCGTGGAGTTCAACCGGCGGACCGGGCTGGTGAAGTAGCGGCCCGGATCATGCTAACCTAGAGGGCATGAACCAGCTCCAGCGGCGCCTCGCTGGCCCGGATCACCGGGTGTCGAGGAGATCGCCCAGCGGCGAGCCCGGGGTTGGCGGGGCAGCCAGGCCA
>JAKLHH010000538.1 GCA_022710245.1 Myxococcota bacterium | reverse complement strand
TCCACGGCGCTCGCGGTGGGGCCGCCAGCGACGGCGGAGGAGGCGGTGACGATCTGGCGCCTCGGCCGCGTCCTCGACTTCTGCAAGGCGATCCTCGACGACGGCGAGGCGCTGCCGCCGCCGCGCCCCCTCGAGGAGGGAGCGGCGCTCCCGGCCGACGATCGCCGCGCCGCGGGCCGAGCGCTCCTCGCGGCCTTCCTCGCCGACGGCGTGCTCCGCGGGGTCACCCCGGCGGGCGAGGTCCGCAGGCACCCGGCCGTGCCCGCGCTCTGCGCGCGCTTCCTCGAGGGGCTCGGGCGCGTGCGGCTGCGCGGGACGCGCTGAGGACCGGCGTGGCCGGGATCAGGGGTCACCTCCTCGAGGCGGCCCTCAGAGCTGCACCGCCTCGGCGCGCGCCGCCTGCTCCAGGGCGCGCTCACGCCAGCCCTCACCCGAGAGCGCCCGCGCCAGCTCGACGACCAGGTGCCGCGGCTCGAGGCCGACGCCCGCGCGCCCGAGCCCGGAGAGGCACGACGGACAGCTCGTCAGGATCAGCCGCGGCGCGCTGGCCTCGGCGCCCGCCTGCAGCTCCTCGCGCCCCTCCGCGAGCGCCTGCCGCTTGCGGTGGAGCATGGCGTCGGCGATGTCGGGGCGCGAGAGCGCCAGCGTGCCGGCCTCCGAGCAGCAGTGCGGCACGTGCCGCAGGCGGAGCCCCGCGAGCCGCTCCAGCACCGCCGCGGCCTTGCCGTCGAGCGGGTCATGGCAGGGCGCGTGGTAGAGCACCTCGCCGCCCGCCTCGATCCGCACGCCGCGCTCCTGGAGGAAGCGCGTCGCGTCGAGCACGGGGGCGCCGAAGATCTTGCCGGCCTCCATGGCCTGCAGCGACTCGCGGCAGGTCCCGCAGGTGACCACGACGGCGGCGAAGCTGAGGTGCGCGAACATCTCGCGCAGCTGCGAGAAGACGATGGTGTCGCGCAGCGCCGCGCGCCCGTGCTGCTCGGCCGCCGCGTTGGCCCAGGCGGGGAAGCCGCAGCAGAGGAACGAGGGCGGCAGCACCACGCGCGCGCCGTGCTCGAGGAGGAGGTGGAGGGTGGCGAGCCCGACGGAGCTGTAGAGGCGCTCGGCCCCGCAGCCCGGGAAGTAGAAGACCGTCACCGCGGCCTCGCCCTCCGGCTCGAGGACCAGCGCCTGGTCGGCCTCGCAGCGCGGCAGCGCGTCGCGCAGCGTGGTCGGCTCCGCGCGCGGCCCGGGCGAGCGCAGCAGGTCTCGCAGGTAGCCGCCCTCGCTCCCGTGGCCGCCGGGCCGCCCCAGCGTCTGCGCGAGCCGCCGCTGCACCCCGGCGCCGAAGCGGAGCGCGGCGGCGCGAAAGAAGGCGTTCCACGCCGGCGAGCGGCTGCCGAGGTAGCGGAGCGTGGCGCGGGTCGCCGCGCGCGTGTGCTTGCGGCCGCGCGCCGCGAGGATCTCGCGCTCGAGCACGCTCACCTCGCCGGTATCGATCGCCACCGGGCAGGGCTTGCGGCACTTGTGGCAGATGGTGCAGTGGTCCGCGACCTCCTCCAGCCGCCCGAGGAGCTCGAAGGCGCCGGAGCGCTCGCGCTGCGAGTGGTAGAGGAGCGCCTCGATCAGCGCGCCCACCGCGAGGTTCTTGTTGCGCGGGTGGAAGAAGAGCTCGCGGGCCGGGTGGAAGACGCAGCAGTCGGCCTTGCACTTGCCGCAGCGGATGCAGGTCGCGATCCGCGTCGCGAGCTGCTCGAGCTTGCCGTGCTGGAGGATCTGCGCCTCCAGCTCGAGGAGGTTGAAGGACGGGGTGAAGATCGGCTCCGCCGCCTCCCGGTCGGCGAGCTTGCCCGGGTTCATCACCCCGCCGGGGTCCAGCTCGCGCCGGTGCGCGGCGAGCGCGGCGAGCGCCTCGTCGCCGAGGTAGCGGAGCTTGGTGACGCCGATGCCGTGCTCGCCGGAGCAGACGCCGCCCAGGCGCGCGACCTCGGCCATCACGTCGTCGACGGTCTGCTCGGCGCGGCGCAGCATCGCGCGGTCGCTGGACATCACCGGGATGTTCACGTGGACGTTGCCGTCGCCGGCGTGCATGTGAGTGGCGAGGACGATGCGCCGGTCACGCACGTGCTGCCAGGCCGCCTCCAGCGCCGCGAGCAGCGCGTCGTAGCCGCGCAGCAGCTCGCCGAGGTCGCGGCGCAGCTCCCCGAGCAGCGAGAGCTCGCGCAGCGCCGTCGCGTCCGCCCGCCCCACGGCCTCGCCCGCCCGCGCGCAGCGGGCCAGCGCGTCCGCGATCTTCTGCTCCAGGAAGGCGCGGTCCTCGCCGCCGGAGGCGGGGGCTGCCTCGAGGAGCTGCCGCAGCCGCAGGACGAGCTGGAGCTGGCTCGCGCGCTCCTCCTCCACGTTGCGCGCCGCGCACCAGCGCGCGAACTCGGCGAGCGCGCCGAGCGGCAGCACCACGTCCTCGTTCAGCTTGAAGGCGTTCGTGCGCGCGGCGATGGCGCCGAGCTGCTTGCGATCGGCCCAGAAGCGTCGCGCCTCGGCGGCGTCCTCGGCGATGAAGAGCTCGGTCTGGTGGTGGGGCTCCAGCACCGCGCGCAGCGTGCGCAGCCCGCGGGCGACCTGCGCCTCGTCGTGCCCCACCAGATCGATGAGCAGCACGGCCTTCGGAGCCTCGGCGCGCGCGGCCTTCACCTTGTAGCCGATCGCTCGCACGTACTCCTCGTCGAAGTGCTCGAGGGCCTGCAGCGCCTCCTCGCCGCGATCGGGGAAGGCGCGGCTGAGCTCGAGGATGACCTGCGCCGCCTCCTCCATCGAGGGCCCGAAGAACTCCAGGCACACCGTCGCCGAGGCGGGGTAGCGCGGGTAGAGGACGAACTCGGCCGAGGTGATGACGCCGTCGGTGCCCTCCTTCTGCACGCCGGGCAGGCCGCCGAGCGCCTTGTTGGTGATGTCCTTCCACAGCCCCGGGCGGCGGATCGCGTCGCCGCGCAGGGTCACCGCGCGGAGCGGCCGGCCGGCGGCGTCCTCGACCTGCCAGCGCACCTCGTCGTCGGGGAGGATCTTGCGCAGCGGGTGGTCCAGACGGCGCACGGTCCACAGCTCGCCGGAGGGGAGCGCGAGGCGCCAGGAGAGGAGGTTGTCGAGGCAGGTGCCCCAGAGCACCGCGGTCTTGCCGCCGGCGTTCTCGGCGATGTTGCCGCCGATGGTGCAGGACCAGGCGCTGGTCGGGTCGGTGGCGAAGACGAGGCCGCGCCGGCTCGCCTCCTCCATCGCGCGCTCCGTGATCACGCCCGCCTCGACCGGCATCACCGGGGCGCGCCGCCCACCGCCGAGCTCGCGCTCCTCGATGGCGCCGACGCGGTCGAGCTTCTCGGTGCTCACCACCACGCAACGCGGCGCCAGCGGCACCGCGCCGCCGGTGAGGCCCGTGCCAGCGCCGCGAGGCACGACGCCGAGGCCGAGCTGGGCCAGCGCCGCCAGCGCGCGCGGCACCTGCGCCTCCTCGGCGGGCAGCACCACGGCCAGCGGCAGGTGGAGGCGCCAGTCGGTGGCGTCCGTCGCGTGGGCGACCAGCGTGAACGGATCGAAGACCACGTTGCCGCGGCCGACCACGGGCGCCAGCGCGGCGACCAGCCGGCGACGGAGCGCGGGGGTCTCCGCGATCTCGCGGCGGAAGCCGTCGCAGAGGCCGCGCACCGCGGCGAGCACGCCCTCGACGAGCGGATCGCCGCCGGCCCCGCGCTGCACGACGGCCAGCTCTCGCTCCAGGCGCCGCAGCAGGCGGGCGCGACGGCGAGGGGAGTCGAGGAGGTCCTGGAAGAGGTAGGCGTTGCGGCGGTGGATGAAGACGTCGCCGAGCACGCGGAGCAGGAGCCGCGCCGAGCGCCCGGTCACGCGGCGCGCGCGCAGGCGCTCGAGCTGCTCCCAGGCCTCGGCGCCGAGGAGGTGGCGGACGATCAGGCGGTCGTCGGCGGAGGTGTAGTTGAAGGGGATCTCCAGCCCGGCTTCATCCATCAGGTGCTCCGCTGCACGCGCGTCTGTGCGCTCGCTGGTCGCGGCGACTCCGCACGACCGCCCGACCTGTGCGGCGCCGCTCTGCTGGGCGGCTACTACCTCAGCAGCGGGCCGATGTCCATGGGTGAGCGGAGCAGGCCCGGGTCGGCTCAGGGATCCCGGTGCAGGATGATCCCCTTGCCGGTGCTGTCCTCGCCGACGACGAAGACGCGGCCGCCCGCCGTGCTCCACACCCCGCGCAGGGTGGCGCTCACGGGCGGGACCTGCATCGTCCAGGCGGTCCCGTTGTGGTGGGCGATCGTCGAGCTGTCTCCGACGATGTAGACGTCGTTGACCGCCGAGGCCCAGACGCCGCGCAGCGTGGCGGTGCCGTACGAGAGATCCGTCCAGGCGCCGGCATAGCGCTCCACGGCGCCGCTCTCGCCGACGGCATAGCCGAGGCTCGCGCCGACACCCCAGGCGCCGAGGATGAGCTTGCTCGTCGAGAACCCGCTGATCAGCGTCGTCGTCGAGCTCGTGAGATCACGGACCACGTTCTGCTGTGGGCCGAAGTTGAACAGCTTCGAGGTGCCCAGCCCGAGGAGCGCGTTCCACTCGGTGCCGTTCCAGAACGAGTGCCAGCCGCTGGCGTTCGAGAGCCACACGCCGTTGCCCGCCACGTAGACCTCGCCTGAGTAGCGCCCCCAGACGGAGCGCAGCTCGGCCGAGGTGTTGCTCGCCTGCACCGCCCAGGTCGTGCCGTTGTAGTGCAGGATCGTGCCCGCGTCGCCCACCGCGTAGACGTCGGTCGCGGCGACCCCCCAGACGGCGCGCAGGGTGCCGGGGACCACCGCCTGCTGGCTCCAGGCCGTGCCGTTGTAGTGCAGGATCGTACCGGCGCCGACGGCGAAGACGGAGCTCGCCCCCGCCCCCCAGACGGCGTGGAAGGGGACGTTGCAGCTGAAGGCGGGACACCAGCTGCCGGCCGAGCAGCCGACCCCGGTGCTGATGCACGTCACGGAGCCGCTGCCGTCGGGCTTCAGCAGATCGGGTTTCACCGTCGCCCCGTCAGGCTTCGGTGCGTCAGGCTTCGGTGCGTCAGGCTTCGGTGCGTCAGGCTTCGGTGCGTCAGGCTTCGCGCCGTCCGGTCTCGGCGCGTCCGGCCTCGGCGCGTCCAGACTCAGCGCGTCCCCCGGCGCATCAGGCCCCGCTCCGTCCAGCTTCGTCCCGTTCGCCACGTCGACGGCGATCGCCCGCTCGGCCGGGGCCGCCGCCTCGGCGCGCGCGGGCACCGCCCCGTCGCCGCCGGTGAAAGGGAGGAGCCAGTGGCAGCCGGTGGAGGCCGAGCCAAGGACGAGGAGAGTGAGGGCCGCGGGCGCCGCGCGGCGCGGCTTCGCCTGCCCCCTGGTGATGGTGGTCGGCCCCGATCGCAGTGGTGCGTGCTCCTGATTCACGGTAGCGAGCTTCGCGCCGCACCGCAACTGGCGTTAGGATGGAGCCATGGGTCGCGCGACGAGGCTCGCTGTCTCGCTGGTGGTGCTCGTCTCGGCCTGCGCGTTCGACGGGCGTGGGCTCGGCGGCTCAGCGGATCATCCCCGGCCCGGCGACGGAGCGCGGGCCGAGCAGCTGGTGCTCATCGACCTGCGCCCCTTCGACCTGCGCCCCCTCGACCTGCGCGCTGCCGATCGCCAGCCCGTCGACCACGCCCACCAGGACCTCCCCTGCGCCGCGACCTGCGCTGGCTGCACCTCCGGCTGCTGCAACCAGAGCGGGACCTCGCTGACCTGTGACAAGGCCGGGTGCGGCTGCAACTTCGCCTGCGCCGGGACGCTGGGCTGCGCGGCGACCTGCTCGGGAGGGTCGACCTGCAGCTCGGCCTGCTCGTTCGCCA
>JAKLHH010000537.1 GCA_022710245.1 Myxococcota bacterium | reverse complement strand
GAGGCCGCCGACCAGGAGGGGCGCCGCCTGACCGCGGCCTTCCTCGACGCCAACCGGGCCCGCTACCGGCAGGCGATCGACCGCACCCTCGGCTACCTGAACGCGTTCTCGATCGACCCGGTCGACCTCCGCCGCCGCGGCATCAAGGGGCAGAAGAAGCTCGTCGAGCTCCTCGACGCCTACGTCTCGCTGCACCGCTACGCGAAGGAGCCGCGCCGCGCCGAGCTCGCCGCCCGCTTCCGCGCCGCGGCCCAGGTCACCGCGCGCTCGGACTACCACACCATGGGGACCGTCGACGATCGCCAGTTCAAGCAGGACGCGACCTCGTACCTGCGCGCCTGCTACCTGATGGACCGCATGGGGCTCGACACCAGCGCGTACCGGCGGGAGATCGCGAAGATCAAGCCGCGCCTCGACGCGCACCTCGCGCAGCGCGGCGCCCACCAGCTGATGGCCTTCAAGTTCTACTACGAGCACTTCAAGCTGGCGAAGCCGCCGATCCTTGACCAGCCCTTCACCGCCTCGGTGGTCGCGCGCCGCCTCCCGCTCGAGTCGATCAGCCGCAACGGCGCCTACGACCTCACCCACGAGGTCTTCGTGCCCTACGACTACGGCGGCGGCCTCGACCGCGCCCCCTTCACCGCCGAGGAGCGCACCTACCTGAAGACCTCGCTCGAGGGTCTCGCCCGCCGCTTCCTGCAGCGCGAGGACGTGGACATCCTCGGGGAGGTGCTGGCGAGCCTGCGCTACCTCGGGCACGACGAGGCCGAGGTCTACCGCAAGGGGCTGGCGATCGTCCTCGACAGCCAGCGGCCCAACGGCTCCTTCGGCGACTACGAGCGGCTGCGCGCGCGCCGCGGCGCGCTCCTCGAGCTCGACCTCTACCTGCACACGACCAGCGTGGTGATGGACGTGCTCCCGCTCGCCTTCGAGGGGCCGGCTCCGCGCTGATCGCGCTGGAGCCGCGAGGCTCAGCCGCCGTAGTTCGAGGGGAAGCAGATCTTGGCAGCGGTGCAGGTGTAGTCGCCCGAGCGGCAGCCGTCCGGCGGGCAGGCGAACAGGCAGTAGCGCGCGACCTCGTTGCCCGCCGCGTCGCGGAAGGGCGTGCAGAGGTCGCCGGCGCCGCCGCAGTCGGGGTCGGTCTGGCACTTCTTCGTGCAGTAGCCGCCGTGGAAGTTCAGGTTCTTGCCGTTGTAGACGACGGTGGTGAGGCAGACGCCGCCCTCACAGTCGCCGGAGATGGCGCAGGCCGAGCCGCCCTTCTGCTTCACGGTCTGAGCGTCGCGGCCGAGGTCGGCGATCCCGAGCTCGCCGGGCTTCGGGGAGCTGTCGTCGCTGCAGCCCGCGAGGGCGCAGAGGACCAGGGTGGTGACGAGTCTCATCGCGGCGCCTCCTCTGGGCTCGAGTCTACCATCATCATCGGCTCCCTCGCGACCGCGCGAGCCCGTTCGGGTCGGGCGCCCGCCGTCAGCGGGGCACCTCGATCTCCGCCTCGCCGCGCAGGAGCGCGTGGGCCGCGAGCACGCCGGGTCGGGAGACCACCTCTGCCGGCTCGATCGCGTCGAGGCGTGAGTTGAAGATCAGGCTCGCCGGCGGGAGCGGCCGCGCGCGGGCGACCACGCTGGCCTGGGTCGGCGCGCCGGGCTTGCCTGGCTTGCCGGGCGGCGCCGGCGGTGGGCGCTTGATCCAGCTCGCGCCGCGGTGCTCCCAGCTCCCGCTGAGCTCGCGCCGCAGCTCCTCGAGGCGCGGCGTCAGATCGACGACGAGCTTGCTCCTGAGGGCGGTCTCCAGCGGGCCGCCCCAGAGGCGCGCGAGGCTGAGCTTGAGGCGGTCGAGGAGCGACGCCGTCTCCGTGGCGACCTGCAGGTCGGGCACCGCGAGGAGCAGGCGCTTGCCCTCGCGCCGGAGCGCGGGTGTGCCCCAGAGATAGAGGACGCCCCGCACGGCGCCGTGCACGTGCAGGCGCAGGAGCAGCCGCCCGGCTGCCTCGCCCACCTCCACGCGGTCCACGGTCACCTCGCGGCCGCTGACCTTGCGGGCCTTGCCGACCAGCTGCGCGCGGAGGAGCCGCTCGAGCTCGCCCCAGGTGACGGCCACGGCGACCTGCACGCGGTAGTCGCGCCCGAGGCGCTCCTCGCGCACCACCACCGGCACGGGCGGCGGCGGCCGCTTCGCGCAGCGGCCCAGCTCGAGGCGCGGCGCCACGTCGGCGCCGGCGCGCGCGAGGAGGGTGCCGCCCTCGCCGGTCACCGGCGCCAGCACCAGCGCCCGTGGATCGAGGTCGAGGCAGAGCGGCTGCTTGGCCGCCGTCAGCTCGCGCGTCGTCGCCAGCTCCTCGAGCAGCCGGCGCAGGATCGGCTGCACCGGCAGGCGCAGCAGGCGCACGCCCCGCTCGATCAGCAGCGCGAGCGGCGCCAGCGTCGGACGCAGCACCGGCGCCAGGGGCAGGCCGAGACAGGAGAGCGTGGACGCTGGCTCGAACCGCACCTGCGGGTCGTGGAGGACGAGGTCACCGCCGGCGCTCAGCGCGGGCCGCGCGAGCAGCACCACCTCGCCGAGGCTGCCGACCCCCCGGCAGGGGACCGGCCCCACCGCCAGCGAGACCTCGCCCTCGAGCTGGATGGCGAGGCGCAGGCCCGCCGGCGAGGCGGTGAGGACGCCGGGACGACGGCGCACCTCCCAGCGCGCGGTCACCTGGCCCAGCGCGCCGGCCGGGACCTGGCGCTCGCCGCGCAGGACCGGCGGGAGCACGCGGTCGACCGCGGCGCGCAGCCGCTCGAGGGGGAGGCGCAGCTGGGTGAAGGCGATGGAGCGCGGCGGCCGCGGCGAGACGACCCGCGCCGGGGGCTTCACCGTGTAGCTGGGGAGCCGCGCGCCGGGGCAGGCGGCGAGGAGCGGCGCCAGCGCGAGGAGCGCCCAGCCGCACCGCCGTCCCGGCGCCGCGCCGCGCATGCTAGAGCACCAGCCGCTGCTTCTCGGTCACCTCGGCGGTGACCGAGGCGGCCTCGTCGCAGGCGCCGCGGGGCTCGAGCGCCGCCGCCTCGAAGGAGACGGACGCGGGCTGCGCCTCGCGCACCACCCCGCAGCCCTGGCCGCGGGCGCTGCGGCCGTTCTTGCAGGTCGCCTGCAGGCTCCAGCAGACACGAAAGGCCTTCCGGTGGAAGGCGCTCAGCGTGGCCTCGCAGCGCACCGACGGGCCCGGCGAGCAGGTCACGCTGGCCGAGGTCCAGTACTGGTAGAAGTAGGTGAAGGCGGAGCAGACGGCGACGGTCACGCTGATGGTGAGGACGCGCTGCCAGCGTCCCGGCTGGCCGCCGCCCGCCTTGCCGCTCGTCTCGGTGCCGGTCGGCTCGGTGCCGCTCGGCCCGGTCCCGCTCGACCCGGTCCCGCTCGACCCGGTCCCGCTCGTCTCGGTCCCGCTCGTCTCCATGGTGCTCCTCCAGCACTCGAGAGGTACCACGGCCGAGGGCGCCCGGGCCAGCACGCGCTGGCGGCGATGCCCGCGCTCGAGGGGCCGCTGGGAGCGTCGCGTCGTCGGCGAGATCCATGAAGGAGAACGTCGGCGCGAAGGACGTCCACAAGAAGGTCGTCACCCTCCCGGGCGGCCTGAAGAACGGGAGGAGCCTCTACGCCGGACGCGCGCTGCTCCGCCAGCTCGCGGCCGAGGACGCCGACCGCTGAGCCCCCGAGGCTCTTCGCTCACCACCGCGAAGGGCGCCGGGTGCTTGTGCGACCCGCCAGCGAGATGGGTGTAGAGTGGCGCGATGCGCTCCACCCAGCTCTCCCCGGCGCAGCGCCTCCTCGCGGTCCTCTCCCTGGCCTGCGCGTGCGCGTGCTCGAACGCTGCCTCCCCCCTCGATCAGGCGAGCGCCGATCGGCGCGACGCCGGCGTGGTCGACGCGCGCCGCGAGGCCAGGCCCGACGCCTTCGTCCCCTTCGCCCTCGAGCTGACGGTGAACCGGATCCCGGCGACGATGAACGGGAGCACGCCCTACACCAGCCTCGCCGGCAAGCTCGAGCCGTTCCGGCTGACGCTGCCGCGCCACGGCTTCAGCGTCGACGTGCGCTGGCGTGGCAGCGCCGCCCGCCCCGACAGCCTGGAGGTGACCGCGAGCGCCCCGCTGGGCAGCGCCGGGACGGTCGCGGCGGGGACAGAGCTCGCGCCGCGCTTCACCCGCCAGGGCGAGGAGGCGCGCTGGCTGGTCCCGGCCGAGGCCGCGCTCCCGGTCGGGGCGGTGACCCTGCGCGCCCGCCTGAGCGACGGGGCCGCCACGCACGAGGCGGCGCTCACCGTCGACGTCGTCGAGAAGACCTTCCTGCTCGACCCACTCCGCCTCCAGGACCACTGGTTGCTCGTCTGCAGCCAGGACCTCTACACCATCCAGCGCAGCGTGGGCGTGGGCGGGGCGCTCGGCGTGACCAGCGCGGCCAAGAGCAACGGGGTGGCGGATCTCGACGAGGACCTGCGGGTCCTCGGCCTCGGCAGCGGCCAGATGCTGCCCGCCGCGGCGGCCCTGCAGCGCTCCGGCGCGACCGGCACGAACGCCATCGTGCGCGCCTGGCTCCTGCGCGAGCTGCTGCGCGCGATGCGGCAGGTCTACGGCCAGGGCGAGGACGGCTCGCTCGGCCCCGACGCGGCCCGCGTCGTCTTCCACCTCGAGGGCGACCCGGGAGCCCCCTCGCTCGCGAGCTACCAGCACCAGGTGCTGACGGGCGGCGAGAGCAGCAAGAGCTTCTCGGCCATCGCCATCGGCGGCGGGGACCTGAAGCAGGCCTACCTGGGCATGTCGAGGACGGTGGACCTCCGCAACCTCGAGAGCGAGGACAACGTGGGGCCCGAGTACGGCGTCTTCACCACCAGCGCGATCGCCCTGCTCCTCGCGAAGGTGGGGAGCGACCCGGGGATCAAGGCGCTCCTCGAGGCGATCCTCGGCGACTTCATCCCGGAGCTCGGCAAGGGCGGCAGGCCCGTCGGCGAGGACCCGCTCGACGCCCAGATCCTCGCCGAGGGGTTCGACGCCAAGACCGCCGCGCCCGCGGCGGCGACCCGCTACCAGCGGCTGGCCTTCCTGGTCGAGACGCTGGGGCGCCTCGTCGGCGCCCTCACCGCCCACGAGATCGGCCACGCGCTCGGACTCGTCGCCGACGGACCGCCGCCGTGGGGGCTGTTCGGCGGCGAGAAGAACGCGAGCTTCGCCGACCCGTCGCGGACCACCAGCGGCCACCTCGACACGGGCGGCTTCGACCTGATGGCGGCCGGGCCCGGGAGCGCGCCTGGCGCGCCGATCAACTTCGCGCAGTACCTCGGCGCGCCGCGCCTGAACGAGCTCGCGCTCGCCTACCTGCAGGGGCGGGTGCTGCTCCTGCCCGCGCCCTAGCGGCGCTTGAGAGGGCAGGGAGGGCAGGTCGAGCTCAGACGGGCTTCTCGCCCCGCGCCTTCGCGTCGCGCTTGCGGTGGTTGTGGTCGAGGATCAGCTTGCGGATGCGCAGCGACTTCGGCGTCACCTCGACCAGCTCGTCGTCGGCGATCATCTCGATCGCCTCCTCCAGGCTGTAGCGGAGGTGCGGCGTCAGGTGGAGCGCCTCGTCGGCGCCAGCGGCGCGGATGTTGGTGAGGTGCTTGCGGCGGCCCGGGTTGACGATGATGTCGTTCGAGCGGCTGTGCAGCCCGCAGAGCTGCCCCATGTAGACCCGCTCGCCCGGCCCGACGATCAGCTTGCCGCGCTCCTGCAGCGCGTGGAGCCCGTAGGTCGCCGTCTCGCAGTCCTCGGCCACGATCAGCGCGCCGTTCTCGCGGCGGCGGATGGCCGGCGCGCGCGGCGCGTAGCGCGAGAAGGTGTGGTAGAGGATCCCCTCCCCGCGGGTG
>JAKLHH010000536.1 GCA_022710245.1 Myxococcota bacterium | reverse complement strand
ACCAGAGCCGCAGAGACCAGAGCCGCAGAGACCAGAGCCGCAGAGACCAGAGCCGCAGAGACCAGAGCCGCAGAGACCAGAGCCGCAGAGACCAGAGCCGCAGAGGTGAGGAGCGCGCAGGAACCCTACGGCCTGAGCCACGCCGCGCGCAGGAGCGCCACGGAGCGTGGAGCCCCCGGCACCTCGACCAGGCGGTAGGCGAACGGACGCAGGCTGCGCACCACGAGCCGCACCTCGCGGGCGTTGCCGCGCCGCAGGAGCCGCAGCCGGTGCGGACCAGGGTCGAGGAGCGCGCGCCAGGCCGCGTGCGGCCGGCGGTCGTCGAGCTCGAGCACGCGGTCGCCCGCGGTCAGCCCGGCGCGGGCGGCGGCGCTGCCCCGCTCGACGGAGACGACCAGGAGCTCGCTCCCCTGGCGGCGCGCATCGAACCCGGCCTCGCCCCTCGCCGCGAGCCGGCGGCGCTCCACCCGCAGGCCAACCCGCGCCAGCGGCCCGCCATAGGCGAGCTCGCCCGCGCGATCGATCCAGGCGGTGAGCTCCGGCCCGAGGTCGGCCCCCGCCGCCTCCCGGAGCTCGCGCTCGAGCTCGGCGCGGCTGACGCCCGGGCCGGCGAGCTTGCGCGGCCGCTCGGCGAGTCGCCTGAGCACCACCTCGAGACCCACGCGGCCGCCGCTGCGCCCTCGCAGCTCGAGGTCGAGGAGCAGCGCGACCGCGTGCCCCTTGGCGTAGTACGAGAGCGGCGCCTCGGCCGGGTCCCGCGGCGGCCACCAGGCGTCGAAGGAGGTCTCCGCCAGGCTCTTCCAGAGCCGCTGCGGCGAGGCCTGAACCTTGTCCAGCTCGCGGCCGAGCGCGGCGAGGTAGGCGCGGCGATCCCAGTGGCCGATGCCGAGGAGGCTGCGGCGCGCGAGGTAGTCGGTGACGCCCTCGAACCACCAGAGGAGCTGCGTCGGGCGCGCGGCGAGGTAGTCGTAGCGCGCGTGCTCGACGGGCCGCAGGAGCTTGCCGTTCCAGACGTGGAGGTGCTCGTGCGCGATCACGTAGAGGAGGTCGGCGTAGTCCTCGGGGTCCTCGAGGACCGAGCCGGGCACCACCAGCGAGCAGCCGCTGGCGTGCTCGAGGCCTCGGTACTCGCTGCTGTCGAGGGTGTGGAGGACGATCAGGTAGCGCCGGTAGGGGAGCGGCCCCAGCCAGCGCGCGTGGAGCTCCACCAGCCGCCGCACCTGCTCGGGGAGCTCGCGCGGGATAGGACGGCCCGCGGCGTCATCGAGCGCGAGCGAGATCGCCGCGCCGGCGACGGTCACCGTGGCCAGCGCGAAGCGCCCCAGCTCGATCGGCGCGTCGACCAGCTCGTCGTAGTCCCGGGCGAGGAAGCTCCCGCGCGACGCGCCGGGCGCGGGCTCGAGCGAGGTCGCGACGCGCCAGCCGGCCGGCACCGCGAGCTGCAGCGAGTGAGCACGACCGCGCAGCGCGGGGGCGAGGAGAAAGACCGAGGTGCCGGAGAGGTGGGCGTGGCTGTCGTCGAGGTGGCTGGAGTCGTCGGCGAGCTGGCCGGCGTAGACCGCGTAGCGGACCCGCACGTCGTGCACGCGCCCGTCGTCCTTGCCGCTGACCGGCTCGAGGCGCCAGCCATCGACGCCGGCGCGCACCCAGCGGAGCAGCTCGGCTCCGGCGCGGGCCTCGCGCGGCTTGACGTTGCGGATCCAGTGGCGCACGCGGTAGGAGCCCGGCGTCCAGGCCGGCATCACCAGCGAGAGCGGCAGGCGGGCGCTGAGCCGCAGCTCGACCTCGAGCAGCTGCTCCGCCGGAGAACCGAGACGGACGCTGTAGGCGACAGTCTCACCCGGCGCCGTGGTGGTGGGTGCGGCCAGCGCCGAGGACGTCACCAGCGCGAGCACCACCACCTGGGCCGGGCTTGCTTGAGCCAGTCTCATCGGATACAAAGTGTAGTCTAATCTTGGTTGCGACCCTAACACCGGACAGGAGAAAGAAGAAATGCTGAGCCTTCGAAGCGCACTCGGCCTCGTCCTGGCCTGCACCCTCGGCGCTGGCGCCTGCAGCGATGATAGCAAGCCCGCACCGACCCCCGACAAGGGCGTGACCCAGAAGGACGGGCAGACCCCCGTCACCGTGACCTGCAACGCGACCAAGTCCGACTGCAAGGACTTCGTGCTGAGCAAGCTGGTCCTCCCGCTCACCAGCGCCGACGTGAAGACCTACGGCCTCCAGTTCAAGGGCCAGAGCTACAACGCGCTCGGCAACATCCTGATGGCGCTCGCCAGCATGAGCTCTGGCCTCGCGCTGCAGGACTCGGTCGACGCGGCGGTCAACGCGGGGACCACCGTCATCCTCGCCCGCGTCCACGCCAAGGACTTCGCCAATGACACCGCCGCGGCCGGGCAGGCCTGGGTCGGCGCGCCGGCCACCTGCTGCCCGACCTCGGGGACGCCGGTCGACCCGGCCAAGTGCAAGACCGAAGCGCCGACGACCTGCTTCAAGGGCGACTTCAGCTTCACCGTCGACCCGACCTCGCCGAAGGACGCCACCATGAGCGGCAGCATCACCGCGGGCGCCCTCTCCTTCACCGCGGACGCGCTGACGCTCACCATCCCGCTCACCGGCGCCGGCACCATCACCGTCAACATGAAGGCCGTGCAGTTCAAGGGCACGATCTCCGACACGGGCATCGCGAACGGCATCCTCGCCGGCGCCATCCCGAAGAAGGACGTCGACGAGAGCCTGATCCCGAACGTGGCGACCATGCTGAACAACACCCTCAGCGACAGCACCGTGACCCAGGCCACCAAGGACCAGATCAAGACCCTCTTCGACACCGACAAGGACGGGAAGATCACCAAGGAGGAGGTCGCCAACAACAGCCTGATCAAGCTGTTCCTCGCCGGCGACGTGGACGTGGACGGCGACGGCGCCAACGAGCTCTCGCTCGGCATCGGCTTCTCCGGCGTCAAGGCCGTCATCAGCGGCAAGTAGGCCCTCGCCTCCCCGCCCGCGCCTTCGCCTCCTCGCCTACGGGCGTCCCCTCGCCAGAGCCAGCAACCCAGCGGTGACCACCGCGAGCGACCAGCACACGGCGCCCACGCGCCCCCCGAGCGCCGCCGCCGCCACCGCGCCGACCTGATAGGTCACCACCCCGCCCAGCGCCGCCAGCGCCCGTCGACCTCGCGAGCCGCGGCCGAGGCCGAGCCAGGCGCCGAGCACGCCGAGGGCGAGGCAGGCGGCCGGCGCGGTCGCCGCGTGGTCCCGGCTCGCCGCGAGCTGCGCCAGGAAGCCGAGGTGGGGCCGCAGCGCGGGCCAGAGGTCGAACGAGAGCCGCGAGCGCTCGAAGCGGATCAGCGCGGGGGCGCCCGTCCCCGCCAGCGCGGGGGCGCCCGTCCCCGCCAGCGCGGGAGCGCCCGTCCCCGCCAGCGCGGGGGGGCCGGCTCCTGCCAGCGCTGACGCGCCGACGGTCGTCGGTGGAGGCGCGTGGAGCTCGCCCCGCCTGAGCTCGAGCACGAGCGCCAGCGAGCTCCCCTCGAGGCGCGCGCTCGCCTCCTCGGCGAGGAGGAGGAGCGCCGGCTCGCGACGGGCGAGGAAGAGGCGCCGGAGCCGGAGCGCGCCGCCCTCGCGGCCCACCTCCTCGGCGTGGAGGGTCAGCTCGGGCGAGAGCTGGTGGAACTGCCCGGGCCGGAGCCCCTGGAGGAGCGCGCGCGCCGCCACCTCGCCCGCGGTCACGCGCAGGGCGCGGAGCGCGGGCGGCTCGAGCTCGAGCGCGGTGAGGCCGGCGGCGAGGCCCGCCAGCACGGAGAGGAGCAGCGCCGGCGTGGCCAGCTGGAGCGGCGAGGCGCCGGCGGCGCGGAGCGCGAGGAGCTGGTTCGTCTCGGCGAGGCGCCCGAAGGTGAGCAGCACCGCGGCCGCCAGCGCGAGCGGGAGCGCGAAGACGAGGAGCGTCGGCGCGCTCCAGAGGAGCAGTCGCCCGAGCGGCGCGCCGCCCAGCGCCAGGTGGTGACCGAGGCGCAGCGCCTGCAGCGCCCAGACGAGCCCGACGAGCAGCAGCAGCCCGAGGAGCAGCGCCGCGCCGAGCTGCGCGAGCAGGTGCCGGGTGATGATCCGCATGCGCCTCGCCGCGTGGAGGGACGTGCGGCGGCTCCACGCCTCCGCCGCGCGCATGGTACCATGCGGCGGTGGCCGCCGACCTCGAGACCCAGCAGCGCCTGCTCGAGCGCGCGCGGAGCGGCGCACCGGCGGAGCGGCGGGCGGCGCTGGAGGCGCTCCTCGCGGACTTTCGCGGCCCCGCGCTCGCCGCCATCCACAAGACGCTCGCCTCCTGCGGGGTCGATCGGCGCCACGCCGAGGAGGCGCTGCAGGAGGCGATCCTCAAGCTCCTCGGCGGCGGGCTCGAGGCCTTCCGCGGCCTCGCCGCGCCGCGGACCTACTTCGTGCGCATCGCCGTCAACGCGGCGATCGACCTGATCCGCCGGCTGGCGCGGAGCGACCCGCTGGAGGCGACCGGCGAGCCCGAGGCGAGCCTGCTCGGAGCGGCCCGCCCCAGCGCCGAGGAGGAGCTCGCCGCGGCGCAGCTCCGCGAGGCGCTCGCGCGCTGCCTCGAGCTGCTCCCGGAGCTCTATCGCCGGAGCGTGCAGCTCTTCTATCTCGACGAGGTCGGCGACTGCGCGACCTGTGCGCAGGCCGCGGCGTGCTCGCGTGACGCGTTCATGCAGCAGCTCTCGCGGGCGCGGCTGCGCCTGGCGGACTGCCTCAGGCGGAGGCTGCGATGAGCGCGAGGGCGGACGCGCGCGCTCCTCGCGTCGCTGCGGGACGCTCCGGGATGAGGCTGGGCGCTCCCTGTCAGCGACCGCTGACGCCAGCGTCCAACCTGCGCCACATGTTGTTGATCGCGGCAGCTTCGCCCGACCGCCCAGCCTGGGCGGCGCCGCGACACGACCAGGGACGCAGGCAGGTGGGCCGATGACACGAGAGACTCACGAGGCAAGGATCGCCGCGCTGGGGGCAGCGCTGGATCAGCTGGCCGCGGCGGCCACGCCGGAGCGGGCGGCCGAGGTGCTGGCGGTGCTGGGGGCCCTCAGGCGCCAGAGCGTGCTCCGCGACGGAGGGCTCACGCTGGAGGCGCTCGAGGAACGCGCCGCCGCGCTCGCGCCCGCGCTGCAGCAGGCCGAGGCTGCGCTGGTCGCCGAGGCGGCCGCCCTCCTCGAGCGTCTCCGCGCCGAGGAGCCCGCCAGCGAGGAGGACTCGCTCGCGCTCGCCGAGCAGGTGGTGGAGGGGCGCGAGCGGCTGGAGGCCGCGGTGCAGGCCGCGGCAGCGCGCCGCCTGAGCCTGACGGCCGAGCTCCCGGCCGCCCTCGAGCGCCTCGACCGCGTCGGGCGCGCGCTGGTGCAGCGCCTGCTCCCCTGGAACGCCGAGCGCCGCGCGCGGGCGCTGGCGCGGCGCCCGGAGGCACGCGCGGCGTGGTGGTGGGCGCTCCGCGCGGACTGCGACCGCGACGCGCTGGTCCTCGCCGCCGATGGTCTGCTCGCGCCGGAGGCGCGCGCCACCCTCGAGAGACACCTCGCCGCCTGCGCGGCCTGCCGCGAGGACGCGCGCTGGCTCGCGCGGGTCGACCGGCTCCTCGGCGGGCGAGACGACGCGCACCCCACCGCCGCCGAGCTCGTCGCCCACGCGGCCGGCGAGCTCGACGCCGAGCGGCGCCAGGCGCTCGCCACGCACCTCGCCGGCTGCGCGCTCTGCCGCGAGCTGCAGAGCGCCGCCCGCGCCGGCCTCGACGAGGCGGAGCGCGCCCTGCGCGGGCTCGCGCTCCTCGAGGCCGCGCGCACCCGCCCGGTCTCGCGCCCCGAGGGTCCCCCCGAGGTGCCGCTCC
>JAKLHH010000535.1 GCA_022710245.1 Myxococcota bacterium | reverse complement strand
AGCGTTGAGCGTTCGGGCGGAGCGGTCGCTCCTGGCGCTCGCCGAGGGTCCTTCGGGGAGCGGTCCGAGCGTCACGGCGTCGGAGGGCTCTGTCGAGGCTTCGACGGGGGGGGAGCGTTGATCGCGTTGATCGCGTTGACCTGAGGGCTGTCAGGCGCTGACCGGGGGGAGGTCGAAGGAGAGGGGGGGCCTCGAGCCGGCGCGGGCGCGAGCGAGCTCCAGGCGGCGCGTGACCTGGGCCAGATCGACCTGCTCCGGCCAGCTGCCGTCGCCGGAGAGCACCACCTCGTCGTAGAGCCGGTAGAGCTCGGCGGTGAGGGCGGCGCCCACCTCGTCGGCGCGCTCCGAGCGGCGCAGGTAGGGCCAGAGGGCGCGAGGCAGCTTCACGTAGAGCGCGAAGCGCTCCCTGAGCGCGATCAGCTCCCCGGCGCTGATCCCCGGCAGGGTCAGGGTGGGGCGATCGCTGCGGTAGACGGCGGTCTCGTCCGGCGTGAAGAAGCCGTGCTCGACGGAGATGCGGTGCAGCTCGCTCCCCGCGTAGGGGAAGAAGAAGTTCGCGTTCGGCGAGGTGACCTCCGCCGCCCGGTTCAGCTCCACCGTCTCCATGATCGTCGCGCGGGTCTCGAAGGGGAGCCCCAGCATGTTGAAGGAGCTGGTCCGGATGCCGCAGCCGGTGAGGAGGCGCGTCGCCGCGATGATCTGCTCCGGCGTCTCCGCGCGGTGCAGCACCTCGCGCCGCAGCCAGAGGTTGCCCGACTCGAAGCCGAGGCTGACGCTGGCGCAGCCCATGCTGGCGAGGAGCTCGGCCTTCTCCGGCGTCACCGTGCGCGCGTTGGCCATCGCGGTGAAGGGGAGCCTCACCTGTCGCCGGTACTCGCGCGCCAGCTCGCGCAGGTACGAGACCGGCTTCTGGCAGAAGTCCTCGTCGTGGAACTTGTAGAGCTCGAGGCCCCAGCGCTCGGCGAGCTCGCGGAGCTCGGCCACGATCCGCGGCACCGAGTAGCGGCGCAGGGGCCCCGCCTTCGGCCCGTAGAGCGCGCGCAGGCTGTCGTTGATGCAGTAGGTGCAGCGGTTCGGGCAGCCCCAGCCGATCATGTGATCGCCGCCGCGGTAGGCGCGCCCGTCGAAGGGCTTCAGGAGCTGGCGCGGATCGTAGATCGAGTAGTCGAAGACCGGCAGCGCGTCGAGGTCCGCGTGGTAGGGCAGGAGCGGGTTGACGTGCAGCCCGCCGGCGGCGTCGCGCCAGGCGAGGTTCGGCAGGTCGTCGACGGGGCGGCCGTGCTCGAGGCGGCGGAGCAGCTCGGGGAGGAAGGCGATCCCCTCGCCGACACAGGCCCAGTCCACCACGCCGCTGGCGAGGAGCGGCCCCGGCGCCAGCGTGGCGGCCTTGTTGCCCCAGACGACCGGCAGGTCCGGCTGGCGCGCCTTCACGCGTCGCGCGATGCGCAGCCCGACGGGCACCTCGTCGGAGAGGGCGCTGACGGCGACCAGATCCGGGCGCAGCTCGCGGAGCACGTCATCGACCAGCGCGTCGAGGTCGATCCGCTGCTTCTCCATCGCCAGCCCGCTGAAGTCCACCGGCTTGAAGATGCGGGCGCGGGTCCCGACGCGGGTCGCGTCCTCGAAGCCGAGGTCGACGAAGGTCGTGTCGAGGAGCTGCACCTGGTGGCCAGCGCGGCGGAGCAGGGCCGCCAGCAGGGAGAGGCTGTTGGGCTTGGAGCCGGGCTGCTCCTTGTTCGGCCAGACGAGGAGGACGCGCATGGGGCTCCGTCGAGCAACGCGCGTGCCACGAGGATCGAGGCTGTGGAGGCTGTGATCGCGGGCTCTCGGCTCCCCGCTGCCAACGCGCTGTCAACGCGCTGGCGCCCTCGGCGACGGGGGGCTGGCGGGAGGCGGGCGGCGGCCCCACGGCTCCCGCGGGCTTGGACGGGCGATCGATGGGCACGCGGCTTGCTCGAGGTGGCCGCGTGGATCTGCGACCTCAGACCGGAAGCCCCGCGAACCCCGCGAACCCCGCGAACCCCGCTAGCCCCGCTGCAGGGGACCTCATCGTCGTCGTCGGCCCCGAGCCGGGCCCGGTCCTGCAGGCGTTGCCCGCGGAGGCCAGAGCCAGCGCGCTCGTCTGCCCCGGGGCCGGCGAGGCGGCCGCCCTGGCCGCGATGGTGGAGCGCCTCGCCGACCCGCTCCCGCAGCGGATCCGCTGCCTGCCCGCGGGCGTGGCGATCGCGAGCCCCGTCTTCGAGGCCACGGCCGCCGCCGTCGTGCGGGCGGTCCGCGGGGAGGCGCTGGCCCGCCGGACCCGCGCCGCGCACGGCGCCACCTGGGCGCGGCAGCTGACGGAGAACCTGGAGGCGCTCGAGCAACTCCCGGCGACGAGCAGCCTCGACGGCTGCCTGGCGGGGTGCCCGGCGATCCTCGCCTCGGCAGGACCCTCGCTGGACGACGCGATGCAGACGCTGCTTCGCCTGGACGGGCGGGCGCTGCTGATCGCGAACAACCGCTCGGCCGGCGCCCTCGCGGCCCGCGGCATCACTCCTGACGTGGTCGTCGTCTCGGACGCGGTCACGCCGCGCGCCCACCTCGGCGGGCTCCGCACGGAGGAGCTCTCGCTCCTCGCGCTCGAGGTCGCGGCGCCGCCGGAGCTCCTCGCCCTGCCGGGCCCCCGGGCCGTGTTCGTGGGCAACCGCGTCTACGTCGACTGGCTGGAGGCGCTCGCCGGCGTTCGCCTGCGCCTCGAGAACGGCGGCTCGGTCGCCACCTGCGCCTTCAGCCTCGCCGTCCGCCTGGGCTGCGACCCGCTGATCCTGGTGGGCCACGACCTGGCCGTCGGCGCGCGACCCTACGCCGACGGCGCCGGCCAGGCCGGCGCAGAGCGCGTGGGTGCGCTCCTCGCGCCGGGCTACCACGGCGGCACCGTCCTCACCTCGCTTGACCTGGAGGAGCACCGCCGCTGGTTCGAGGAGCGCGCGTGCGCCCTCGGACACCGCCGGAGGCTCTTCAACTGCAGCGAGGGGGGCGCCCGGATCGACGGCTTTCACCAGGCGCCGCTGGCGAGCATCCTCGCCGGCCTCGACCGCCCGGCGCCGTTTCGCGCGGCGCTCGCCGAGGGGCTGGCGGCCGGTCGCGCCGCCCGCCGCCCCGGCCTCTCGCGGCTGCGCGCGCGGCTGACCGGGGGCGAGGCGCAGGACCTCGCCACGCTCGAGCGAGCGGCGCGGGAGGTGCTCGCCGAGCGCGACCGCGAGGCGCAGGGCGCCCTCGCGGCTCACGGGCAGGGAGCAGGCGCGCGAGGGGGCGGGCGCGAGGAGCAGGCGCCGACCACGACCAGCGCAGCGAGGCAGCAGAAGATGCACGCACAGAGCCCGATCGACTGGTTCCGTCTCTTCATCCCCACCGCGCTCGGCAACTCGGTGGTCGACCACGTGGCCATCGCCAAGCACAAGCTGCGCACCGGGCGGCGGATCGGGCTCGCCTTTGATCCGTCGATCGCCTTCCACCAGGACCTGATCGCCTGCAACCCCCACCTCGACGAGGCGGCGCCGCTGGCCACGCTGCCTGCCGGCACGCGCCTCCTCGACGCGACGTTCGGGCGCCCCTGGAACTATCTGATCGAGAACACCGAGCGGGCCCGGCTGCGCGTCCCCGAGGCGCACGCGGCCTCGCTCGCGCCGGTGCTCGCGGCGCACGGCATCGGTCCTGACGATGGCGTCCTCGCGCTGCACGTGCGAGAGCCCGGCTATGTCTTCTGCCCGGCGACGCACGAGCCGGAGCGCTTCGTCGCCGTGGAGCCCTTCGTCGAGCTGGCGCGGCGCTACCTCGCGCGCGGCTTCAAGGTGATCCGGATCGGCGACGCGGCGGGGACGCCGTTCCCGACGCTGCCGGGCCTCTTCGACGCCGCGCACCGGCCGGGCCAGCGGCTGCTCGACGATCTCTGCCTGATCCACCGGGCGACCGTGCTCGTCGCGACGGACTCCGGGGTCTGGCCGATCGGCGTCGCGCTCGGCACGCCCACGGTGCTCTCGAACTCCTGCCACGGGCAGCCGGCGCTCGGCGCCCAGCGCCACTGGTTCCCCTGGGAGCCGGGGCACCTGGTGCTCAACAAGACGCTGCTCCTCCGGGGGCGCGAGCTCAGCGCCGAGGAGGGCGTGCAGCTCTTCCGCGGCACGCGCTGGCACGCGATCCCGGGGCAGACGGAGCTGCGCGACAACACGACCGACGAGCTGGAGGCGGCGGTGGAGTCGCTGCTGCGCGGGCGAGAGGACGCCGCGAGCGGCGCGACCGGCGCGGCCGGTGAGGAGGCTGCATGAAGGTGATCATCCTCGGCGGAGGGCCGGCCGGCTGCGCGGCGGCCCAGCAGCTCCTGCGGCGCGGGGTGGACGACGTGACGGTGGTCGAGCAGGGCGAGCTCGGCGGCTGCGCGCGGACCGAGCGCTACGCGGGCATCCCCTACGAGTTCGGGCCCCAGATCATGTACACCGACGAGCCGCGGCTGCAGCGGGTCTTCGAGGAGTACCTGAGGCAGACGCCACCGCCGACGCCCGATCGCGAGTACCACCCGGCGCTCTCGGTGGACGGGACCCTCGACGACCCGCACGACTTCCCGGTGACCGTCTCGAACATCCTCAAGCTGCCGCACCCGGAGCGCGCCATCTACGAGGTCTACCACCTCAACCTCGACCAGCCCGACCTCTCCAACTTCGAGAGCTACGTCGTCAGCCGCATGGGGTGGACCCTCTACGAGACCTACGTCAAGAACTACAACCTGAAGCAGTGGAAGATCCACCCGCGCGACATGGACTGCGAGTGGGCGCGCTTCCGCACGCTGACCCTGCGCGAGAAGCCGGACATGTTCCGCGGCCGCTGGCAGGGGCACCCGGGCGACTACAACCCGCTCTGGGAGGGCATGACCCGCGGCGCGCGCGTGGTGCGCGGCACCGCCGCCGTCTCCGAGGACTTTCAGCGCGTGACCGTCGACGGCGACCCGGTGGAGGCGGACCTGGTGCTGAGCACGCTCCCGCTCTCCGGCGAGCTCGACTTCATCAACACCACGATCATCTACGGCGCGGTGGCGTCCTCCGGCTACGTGATGCCGTCCTACGCGACCTCCTTCCCCAACAACTACTCCTTCACCCGCATCGTCGAGTTCCGCCAGCAGTACCACGTCGACGCGGAGGTCTCGCTCCTCGACTTCGAGTTCCCCTGGCGCGGCCAGCCGGACGAGCGGGCGTGGCGCGCCGAGGTCGAGGCCTTCTGCCGGGGTGTGCTCCGCCGGCCGCTCCTCGAGAGCTGGGTCTGCGCCAAGGAGAACGTCTACCCCGTCAGCACGCGCCGCAACCTGGAGCTCGTCGAGCGGCAGCTCGAGCGCGCGGCGCAGAGCCGGGTCGTGCCGATCGGCCGCCTCGGCGTCCACGCCTACTGCTCCAAGGACACCTGCATCCGGATGGCGATGATCGTCGCCGAGCACCTGGACGAGCTGACGAGCGGCGACCCCGCCCGCAAGCGTGTGCTCCTGCGCCTGCTGCGCGAGAAGCTGAGCTGAGATGGAGTCGCTGCGCCCGCCGCGAGCGGCCCTCCCCGGAGAGCCGGCTCGCTCCGAGGCGGCGGGCCTCCGCCGGGCGATCGCGGGCAGCGGTGAGCCGCTCCTCCTCGCCCGGCTCGCCGACGGGACCGAGCTGCCGCTCGCCGACGCGCGCGCTCCGGCGGCGGCCGCGGCGGCGGAGATCGTGCGGCTCGGGCTGCGTCCGGGAGAGCAGGTGGTCTGCTTCGGGCTCGGGGCTGGCTACCACGCGCAGGCGCTGCTCCGCGCGATCCGGCCCGGCGGCGAGCTCACCGTGGTGGTGCTCGACGCTGGCGCGTTGCCTCTCGCCGGGTCGCTGC
>JAKLHH010000534.1 GCA_022710245.1 Myxococcota bacterium | reverse complement strand
CGGGGTTTCGCGACCTGCTCCGGGGGCGGCTGCGTGGCCGCCGCGTCGAGGCGCTGCGCGGGGTCGAGCTCGAGGTGCGGCGCGGCGAGCTGGTGGCGCTGATGGGCCCGAACGGCGTCGGCAAGTCGACCCTGCTCCGCCTCGCGGCGTCGCTCCTCCTGCCCGACGGGGGCACGCTGGAGGTGCTGGGCGAGGACGTGACGCGGGTCGGCGCGGCCTTCCGCCGGCACGTCTGCTACGTGGCCTCCGACGAGCGGAGCTTCTCCTGGCGCCTGACCGGCGTGCAGAACCTGGAGTTCTTCGCCGCCCTGCACGGGCTCCCGCGGCGCGCGGCGCGGAGCCGCATCGCCCGCCTCCTCGAGCTGGTCGAGCTCGCCGAGGCGTCGACGCGGCCAGTGCGCGAGTACTCGACGGGGATGCGCCAGCGGCTCGCGCTCGCGCGCGGGCTCCTCGGCGAGCCCGAGCTGATCCTCTTCGACGAGCTCACGCGCGGCGTCGACCCGCGGGCCGCGGCGCGGATCCGCGGGCTGATCCGGCGCGAGCTCACCGGAGGCGGCCGCACCGCGATCTTCGCCACCCACGACCTCACCGAGGCCGCGCAGCTCTGCACGCGCGTCGTGGTGATGGAGGGTGGGCGGGTGACCGGCGAGGGGACGCCCGAGGAGGCCTCGCGGCTCTGCGGCCTCGAGGAGCCGGCGGCGTGATCGCCCCTTCCCCGGGCTGCGCCCCTTCGCCCGCACCCGCCCGCTCCGGGGCGATCGGCGTCGCGCGTGCGTTCCTGCGGCGCGGGCTGCAGGAGGCGCTCTCCTACCGGATGGCCTTCGGGCTGCGCCTGGTCACCATGGCCTTCTCGCTGACCTCGTTCTTCTTCCTCTCGCGCTTCATCGACGCCAGCCGCTCGCCCTACCTCGAGCGCTACGGCGGCGACTACCTGAGCTTCGGCCTGGTCGGGATGATCCTGCTGAACCTGCAGTACACGGCGGTCTCCGCCTACCCGAGGAGCATCCGCGAGGCGCAGCTCCAGGGGACGATGGAGGCGATGCTCGCGACGCCGACGCCGGGCTGGCTGGTGCTCCTCTGCGCGCCGCTCTACCAGTTCACCGCGAGCTTCCTATGGGCCGGGAGCTACCTCCTCGTCGGCGGCCTCATCTTCGGCGTCCGCTTCGGCCACGCGAACCTCGCCAGCCTGGCGCTCGCCGTGCCCCTCTGCATCGTGGCCTTTGCCTCGCTCGGCTTCTTCGCGGCGGCGATCACCATGCTGATGCGCCGCTCGGACCCGATCTCGTTCTCGCTGAGCGGGCTCTCCGCGCTGCTCGGTGGCGTGCTCTACCCGACGGCGGTGCTGCCGGGCTGGCTGCAGGCGGTGGGCAAGGCGCTGCCCATCACCCACGCGCTCGAGCTGATCCGCCGCGCGGCCTTCGGAGGCGCCAGCGTGACCGAGCTCGCGCCCGCGCTCGCCGGGCTCGCGGCGTTCTGCGCGATCTTCGCGCCGCTCGGGCTGCTCACCTTCGGCTGGACGCTGAAGCGCGCGCGGCGGGACGGGAGCCTGACTCACTTCTGAGCACGCTCCGAGTAGCCGCCTCTGGCGCGACCTTGGGCCCTGGTGGGGAACCAGAGACACGGAGGTGAGGAACTGCATGGAGTCTCGTCCGAACCGACTCTCGATCGGTGAGCCGCTGACGCGCCTGCTCTGCGGTCATCCACTCATCGCCGCAGCGCTGGTCCTCGTCTCGTCGAGCGCGACCTCGAGGGCAGATGGCACATACGTGAAGTGGGGCGCGGGCGGCGTCGTTCCGATGAACAACGAGGACGTCCAGCTGGTCCGGGAGACCATCGACGTAGCCGTGGACCGTAAGGACCTCCTCGCGGACGACTCGCGGCTGGTGGTGACCGTGACCTATCGTTTCAGGAACCACCGCGACCATGTGCTGAAGGTCCTGATGGGCTTTCCCGTCGGCCTGGACCTGCGGACGAATTACCAGCAAGGTCGCGACTGCACGCTCGTCACTCGCAGGGACTGTATCTCCCAGTTCAGCGTCAGCGTTGACGGACAACCGACGGCGGCGCGCTTGATCCCGGTCGCCAGACGGTACCGTCCCCCTCGTCGCTGCGTGATGAATCCGCCGGCCATCGACCCTGCCGCGGCGTTCCTCGGCAAGGGCCTGCTCTTCGATCGCTATCACGTGTGGCCCGTGACCTTCGCGCCTCGCCAGGAGCGCACCGTGGTCAACCGCTACCTGCACGACGCGCGCGCGGGGCTCTACTCCGAGCACCACAACGAGTTTCGTTACGTCCTCCGCACCGGCGCCGCCTGGCGAGGCCTCATCGAGGAGGCGACGATTCGACTCCGGCTCAACGACAAGGGGTGCCTCTCCGAGAACGTCGATGAGGGCTGCTTCGCGATTCACGATACCCTTGCTCCCCTCGACAGCGCAGAGCGAGAGGATGACCGACTGTGGCGCCAGGACCCCGTGCGGCTCGTGACGCAGGTGCCGCAGGAGGTCTCGCCGCGCCATCCCACGCGGCAGGTGCTCCCCGACGGTTCGGTCGTCTTCGTCTGGACGCTACGGAGGTTCGAGCCCGCAGCCGACGTCCATTTCACCTACGAGACCGCGGGGGCGCATCGCCGCAGAGTGCGCGACGCCATCAGGAGAAGCCTGGCCCGCGAGAGCGACGTCGCGACGCGGCGCAACGCGCTCGACACGCTGCTCGCGCTCCACGGGGTGCGATCGCTCGACCACGCCGTCCAGAAGCGGATGGATGCCAAGAGCTGGTTTCTGGCAGTTCCGGCCATGCGCCGCAGCATGCTGCACGACCCCTTGCTCGACGCCGTCGAGCGATCCCTCCGTGGCGGCACGGCACAAGGCCATCGCCCCAGGCACGTACCTTCACGCAGTGGCAGCGGGGGTACGAGAGGCACGAGAGGCAGGATCGCTCACTGAACGGTGATCCACTGGCACGGGAGGCACGAGAGGCACGAAGCTTGACGCCGGCGCCCCCTCGACGGCACGATGGCTGGTCCCCGCAGACGAACGAGCCATGCCGCTGAGCCGAGGGAGCGAGGTGAGCAGAGACCGCGAGGTGATCAGCGCGCTGCGAGGCCGCGCGGTGCTCGGCCTGGGTGCGCTGGCGCTGCTGGCGTGCACGCCCCCTGGCCCACGGCCGCTCCCCACCGTCGGGCCTGGCCCCGACGCGGTCCCGATGCCCGCCTCGGCGCCTGCCCCCGGCGCGACCCCGGGCGATCGCGACGGCGATGGCATCCCGGACAGCAAGGACAGGTGCCCCGACCTCCCCGAGGACTATGACGGCTTCGAGGACGCGGACGGCTGCCCCGACTCCGACAACGACAGGGACGGCCTCCCCGACGATCGCGACCACTGCCCCAACCAGCCCGCCACCAAGGGGAGCCCCGATGGCTGCCCGGCCTCGCCGGTCAGCGATCGGGACGGCGACGGCGTCGCCGACGACTCCGACCTCTGCCCGGACGACCCCGAGGACAGGGACGGCTTCCAGGACGACGACGGCTGCCCGGACCCGGACAACGACAAGGACGGCGTCAACGACGCGGACGATCTTGCCCCCAACGACCCTGGCACCGCCGCCAAGCATCGGCCTTCGCCGGTCCATGGTGCTGCCCGGCGGCCGTGAGGCCCTCGTGCGGCTCTGCCAAAGACTGGTCACCTTCTCGTTCCTCCTCGCGGTCGCCGCCTGTGTACGGTTGGGCTTCGATCCACGCTCCGGCGAAACCGGGGTCTTGGGCGACAGCGCCATCTCGAGCGACCGTGGGGTCAGCATCGACGCCAACAGGGGCGACGGGGGGAAGGACGCACAGGCCATCGACCTGGGGACGTTCGGCTCGCCAGTCCTCCTGAGCCAGCTCTCGAGCACAGGCACCGATGACGACCCCACGCTGACCGGTGACTTGCTCGAGCTCTACTTCTCCACCAACGGACGGGCAGGCCAGGGCGGTGATGAGATCTGGAGATCTACCCGCGCATCGACCCTGGACCCATGGGGCGCGCCAGCTCCGGTGGCGGAGCTGAACTCCTCGGCCAATGAGGAGACACCCGGGGTCGCGCGGGATGGATTGACGATCTGGTTCGCCAGCGACCGCCCGGGCAGCATCGGTGACTACGACATCTGGGTCGCCCAGCGCCCCTCCCGCAACCATGCCTGGGGGCCGCCGAAGGTCGTCCTGGAGCTGAGCACGAGCGACACCGAGTGGGGCCCGGAGAGCGCCGACGGGCTGACCCTCTACCTCCACCGCGCGGGCCAGACGAGCGTCGACACCTTCATCGCCACGCGAGGGTCGCTCACGGCGACCTGGGGCAAGCTGTCGCTGGTCCCGGGCGCCAATACGCCTGACGCGGGCGAGTTCAGCCCGAGCTCTGCCGCAGCGAACCGAGTGCTGGTCTTCGACGCCGACCGGCCCGGAGGTCCGGGGGGGCGAGACATCTACTTCGCCGTCCGCTCGACGACCGGGGCCTTCGATCGAGGTCAGCTGCTCGGCGACCTGAACAGCGCGGCGGATGACGAGGACCCCTGGATCTCGGACGACTTGAGCTACATCGTCTTCTCCAGCAGCCGCGGGGGCGGCAAGGACCTCTACGAGGCATCTCGGAAGCCATAGCGTCCGGACTCGACCCGGGATGATCTTCCGCCACCCTCGAAGCTGGGGAGGGCGGCCCCTCGAGCTGCTGGCCTGATCCGCTTGTCCGTCGCGCGAGCGAGCGCGCGCCGCGCTGTGGTATGGTAGCGGCGTGCAGGAAGACCCCAGCGCGAGGAAGCACGTGATGCAGCCCTCCCCGAGCCGCGCCGAGCTGCGCGCGCGCCTCTCCAGCGAGCTCTTCGACTTCGTCATCATCGGCGGCGGCATCAACGGCGCCTCCATCGCGCGCGACGCGGCGATGCGCAAGTACTCCGTCGCGCTCCTCGAGCAGGAGGACTTCGCCTCCGGCACCTCCAGCCGCTCGAGCCGCCTGGTGCACGGCGGCCTCCGCTACCTCGAGCGCGGCCACGTGCGCCTGGTCTTCGAGAGCGTCAGCGAGCGCGCGCGCCTCGCCCGTAACGCGCGGCACATCGTGCGGCCGCTCCCCTTCGTCTTCCCGGTCTACAAGGGGCAGACGAGCCTGATAACGATGGACATCGGGCTCTGGATCTACGACGCGCTCGCGCTCTTCCGGAACTACCGCAGCCACGAGGAGCTGAGCCCCGCGCAGATCCAGGAGATCGCGCCGGGGCTGCGCGGCGAGGGGCTGCAGGGGGCGGTCTACTACTACGACTACCAGACCGACGACGCGCGCCTGGTCCTGGAGAACGTCCTCTCCGCCGGCGAGCTGGGCGCCGCGCCGCTCTCCTACTGCCGCGTGGAGGGGATCGGCCCCGACGTCGAGGGCGTGCGCGAGGTCAAGGCGCGCGATCGGCTGAGCGGCGAGCTGCTCTCCGTGCGCGGCCGCACGCTGATCGTCGCGGCCGGGCCCTGGACCGACGAGGTGCTCGGGCTCTCGCGCGCCGCGGCCCCGGCGGAGGAGCAGCAGGAGCCCTGGCTGCGGCCGACCAAGGGCGTGCACATCGTGGTCCCCCGCGACCGCCTGCTCATCGACGCCGCGGTGGTGATGCGGCACCCCGTGGACAACCGCATCCTCTTCGCGCTCCCCTACTTCGAGCGCAGCGTCATCGGCACCACCGACACCGACTTCAGCGGCGACCCCGGCGCGGTGGAGGCGACGGCGGAGGACGTGCGCTACCTGGTCGACTCGGGGCGCTACTACTTCCCCGACGCGAACCTGACCGACGCGGACGTCATCTCCACCTGGTCGGGCGTGCGGCCGCTCCTCTACCAGGCCGACGCCAAGGACCCGAGCGCGGTGAGCCGCGAGCATCGCA
>JAKLHH010000533.1 GCA_022710245.1 Myxococcota bacterium | reverse complement strand
ACCCGGTGCTCACCTTCTCCCTCGCCGGCCTCGCCTTCGGCGGGCCGACGCTCCTCCACGGTAGCGGCTTCCTGGCCGTCTACGTCGCCGGCGTCGTCCTCGGGGCGGGCCAGCTCCCCTACCGCGCCGCCCTGCAGCGGATCCACGACTTCGTCGCCTGGCTCGCGCAGGTCTGCATGTTCCTCATCTTCGGGCTGCTCGTCGTGCCGAGCGAGCTGCCGGCGGTGGCGCCGCGCGGGCTCGCGCTGGCCGGCTGGCTGGCGCTGGTGGCGCGCCCGCTCGCCGCCCTGATCTGCCTGCTCCCGTTCCGCTTCCGGGCGCGGGAGGTGATCTACGTCGGCTGGGTGGGGCTGCGCGGCGCGGTGCCGATCACGCTCGCCATCTTCCCCGTGCTCGCCGGCGCGCCCGGCGCGTCAGAGCTCTTCCGCGTGGTCTTCTTCGTGGTCCTCGTCAGCACGCTGGTGCAGGGGAGCTCGCTCCGCCCGCTGACCCGCTGGCTCGGCCTGGAGGCTGCCGGTCCCCCTCCGCCACCCGCCGCGCTGGAGATCACCTCGACCCAGATCCTGAAGGGGGAGATCCTCACCTTCTACGTCGACCGCGCCTCGGCGGTGTGCGGCGCCTCCATCTCCGAGCTGCCCTTCCCGGAGGAGGCGGTCGTGATGCTGATCCTGCGCGACGGGCAGCTCCTGGCGCCGAAGGGGCCGACCCGCTTCGCGCCCGGCGACCACGTCTACGTGTTCTGTCCGCCGGAGCAGCTGGAGCTGATGCGGCTCCTCTTCGCGCAGGTCGAGGCCTGAGGCGCGTGGGTCGAGGGTGAGGCCGAGCAGGTCGAGGCCCGAGGCGCGCGTCGAGGGTGAGGCGCGATCGCCGGGGGGTGAGCGCGATCGGAGCCGGGACCTGCCTAGACCGCCGCCTTCTTCTTCGGCTCGAAGACCAGCAGGTAGAGCAGGCCGGCGACGACGGCGCCGACGATGGGCGCCACCCAGAAGAGCCAGAGCTGGTTCATCGTCCAGCCCTGGACCAGCGCGGCGGGGCCGGTGCTTCGCGCCGGGTTCACCGAGAGGTTGGTGACCGGGATGCCGACCAGGTGGATCAGCGTCAGGCCGAGGCCGATGGCGATCGGCGCGAAGCCCGCCGGCGCGCGCGAGTCGGTGGCGCCGAGGATGATGAGCAGGAACATGCCGGTCAGCACCGCCTCGGCGGTGAAGCAGGCGAGCAGGTTATAGCCGCCCGGCGAGTGCTCGCTGAAGCCGTTCGCGGCGAAGCCGCCGCGCAGGTCGACGCCGGCCTTGCCCGAGGCGATCACGTAGAGCACCGCCGCGCCGGCGATGGCGCCGACCACCTGGGCCAGCACGTAGGGGATGGCGTCCTTCGCCGGGAAGCGCTTGCAGCAGACGAGCCCCACCGTCACCGCGGGGTTGAGGTGGCAGCCGGAGATGTGGCCGATGGCGTAGGCCATCGTCATCACCGTGAGCCCGAAGGCGAGCGAGACCCCGAGGAGCCCGATGCCGACGCCGGGGAAGGCCGCGGCGAGGATGGCGCTGCCGCAGCCGCCGAGCACGAGCCAGAAGGTGCCGACCAGCTCCGCGAAGAGCCGGGGAGTGAGGGGCTTCACCATGGGATCTCCTTCCGCGCCAGCTGAGGCGCGCGCGCCGAGTATCGCGCGCGGGCGCGGCGGAGGCGAGTTTCCGCGGCGGCGGCTCGCGCGCTGTTCTTGCCCGGCCCGCCGGCATCAGGCAGGCTAGCCGCGAGGACGCACCGCCGACGGAGAGACCATGCCGCGCCGCCCGCCCGAGGAGGGCACCGCCCGCCCGCTGATCCCGCCCACGCCGACGCTGCCCGCGCTGCGCGAGGCGGCGGCCTGCTGCCGCGCCTGCCCGATCGGGGAGCGGGCGACGCAGGTCGTCTTCGGCGAGGGCCTGCCGCAGGCCCGCATGCTCTTCGTCGGCGAGCAGCCGGGCGACAAGGAGGACAAGGAGGGGCGCCCCTTCGTGGGGCCGGCTGGCCGCATGTTCGACCGGGCGCTGGTCGCCGCCGGGATCGCGCGCGAGGAGACCTACGTCACCAACGTGGTGAAGCACTTCAAGTGGGTCGCGAAGGGGCGCATGCGCCTGCACCAGAAGCCGAACGCCCGCGAGATCGGGGCCTGCCTGCCCTGGCTGGAGGCGGAGATCGAGCTGATCAAGCCGCGCGTCCTGGTGGCGCTCGGCTCGACGGCGGCGGCCGCGCTCCTCGGCAAGGACGTCCGCGTCACGCGGGACCACGGGCAGCTGGTCCCGAGCACGCTGGCCCCGCTCGCCACCATGACCATCCACCCCTCGTCGATCCTGCGCATCCCGCTCGAGGACGCGCGCGAGTTCGCGCTGGCGGGGCTGGTCGAGGACCTGAAGGCGGCGGCGCGAGCGCTCGGGGGGCCCGCGCCGGAGCCGCAATTGTTGGTCGCGGCAGCTCCGCACGAACGCCCGACCTGTGCGGCGCCGCGACAAGCGCGCGCCTACGAGCTCCACGCCGAGGCCGTCACCACGCGCGAGGAGCCCGCGCCGGAGGCGGCGCCGGCACCCGAGGCGACGAAGGAGCCAGCCGAGGCGCCGGCGCCTGCCAAGGCCCCGGCGAAGAAGCGGGCGCCGCGGAAGAAGGAGCCCTGAGCGTGGCGGCCGCGCTCGCCCGCGCCGGGCAGATCAGGCGTAGGGGTGTGAGCGCTGGTGGAAGGGGGAGAGGTCGCTGACCTCGAGGTGGAGCGCGCCGTGGCGGCTCCGCACCAGCCCCTCGACCAGGAAGGGCCCCGGGGTCGTCACCCGCTCGCCGAGGCGGCGGTAGGCCGGCGGCAGCACCGCGGCCTCGAGGAGCCCGCTCTCGTCCTCGAGCGTGAGGAACTGCATCAGCCCGGCGCGCGTCACCACGCGGCGCATCGCCGCCACCGTGCCCGCGACCCGCACCCGCCCCCCGACCTGGCCCGCCAGCGCGGCGAGCGGCAGGCAGCCGTGCGCCGCGGCCTCCTCGCGGAGGAGCTCGAGCGGGTGCGCCGCGAGGTGGAGCTCGAGGAAGCGGAGCTCGTTTCGCACCCGCACCAGGCTGGCGTAGAGGGCCAGGCGGCGCGGGTCGGCGCCCGCCGGCGCCTGCAGCCGCAGCTCGCCGAGCTGCGAGGGCGCGAGGCCGCCGCGGAGGAGCTCGAGCGCCGCCTCGTGCGCGAAGGGGTAGCCGGAGGCCTCGAGCGGCGTCAGGCCGTCGCAGGCGCCGGCGAGGACCAGCGCCTCGAGCTGCCGCGCGGGCAGCCGCACGCGCGCGAGGAGGTCGGCCAGGCTGGCGAAGGGGCCGGCCGCCTCGCGGCTGGCGAGGAGCGCCTCCAGCGTACGGCGCGCGACGCCCTTCAGCTGCTCGAGCCCGACGCGCACGGCCGCCGGCGGGCCGGGCTCGATGGCGGAGGCGAGCGCGGAGCGGTTCACCTGCGGCGGCAGCAGCGTGACCCCGCTCCGGCGCAGGTCGGCCGCCAGCGTGCGCAGCGGGTAGAGGCCCTGGTGGTGATCGAGGAGCGCGCAGGCGTGGGCGAGCGGCTGGTGGGTCTTGCACCAGGCCGAGAGGTAGGCGAGCCAGCCGTAGCTCGTCGCGTGCGCCTTGTTGAAGGAGTAGGCGGCGAAGCGCTCGGCCTCCTCGAAGGCGCGCCGCGCCGCGGCCTCGTCCTCGCCCGCCGCCAGCGCTCGCTCGAGGAACCCAGCGCGCAGCGGCGCCAGGCGCTCGGCGCTCCCGCCGGCGCGCACGATCGCCGCGCGCAGCGTGTCCGCCTCGGCGAGGCGGAGCGAGGCCGCGCGCGCGAGGAGGAGCATCAGGTCCTCCTCGTAGAGGAGCAGGCCGTGGGTCGGGGCGAGCCGTGCAGCGAGCCGCCCGTCCACCGGGGCGTCCGCCTCCTCAGCGTGGGCGCGGCGGATGAAGGCGGCCTTGGCGTCGCCCGCGGCGGCGCCCGGGCGGATCAGCGCCAGCGCGGCGGTGAGCTCCTCGAGGCTGCGCACCGGGAGCTGCGCCAGGAGCGAGCGCATCGCCGGGCTCTCCAGCTGGAAGCAGCCGACGGTCGCGGCGGCGTCGACGAGCGCGAGCGTCGCCGCGTCGTCGGCGGGCACCGCCTCGAGGCCGCCGGCGAGCGCGCAGCCCGGCGCGAGGCGGGCCACCGCGGCGAGCTCGCTCAGGCAGCGGTTGCCCAGGAGATCGATCTTGAAGAGCCCGAGCCGCGCCACCGCCTCGACGTCGTACTGGGTCACCACCACGCCCTTCGGCGCGCGCTCGAGCGGGAGCCGGCTCGCCAGCCCACCCTCGACGACGACCAGCCCCCCCGGGTGGGCCGCGAGGTGACGCGTCCTGCCCACCAGGCGCTCGACGACGGGGAGCGCGTCACGGTGGCGGTGCGCGAGCGCGGCGAGCTCGCCCTGCTCGCCTCCTTCGGAGGCTCCGCGATGAAGGGCGAGCTCGCCCTGCTCGCCTCCTTCGGAGGCTCCGCGATGAAGGGCGAGCTCCTCCCAGAGGGGGGCCACCGCCTCGGCGAGGTCGAGGAAGTCCACCTCCTCCACCTCGAGCTCGTCAGGCGGCAGCGCGCGGCTCGCGGCCTCGATCAGGGCCGCCGGCGCGCCGCAGGCCTTGAGCCCCTCCCGCACCGCCGCGCGCCGACCGAAGCGGTGATAGACGGCGACCATCGCGGCGCGATCGCGGCCGAGGCGCGCGAGCGCCGCCTCGAGGAGCTCGTCGCGCCGGTCCGAGGGGAGGTCGAGGTCGATGTCCGGCCACTCGGGCTTGTCCGCGTGGAGGAAGCGCTCGAAGAGGAGCCCCTGGCGCAGCGGGTCGACCGGCGAGGCGCCGAGCAGGTGGACGAGCAGCGAGCTGCCGGCCGAGCCGCGCCCCACCACGGCCACCCCGCGCTCGCGCGCGAGCGCGACGACCTCGGCCACGATGAGGAAGGGGCCGGCGAGCCCGAGGCGGGCGATCACCGCGAGCTCCTCCTCCAGGCGCTGCTGGTAGGAGGCGGCGTGCGCGCCCGAGCGCCCTCCGAGCTCGGCGAGCCGCGGCGCCGCGAGCCGGCGAAGCGCGGCGGCGCCCTCCTCGCCAGCGAGCGCTCCGCCGGGGAGGAGCGCGGGGTCGCGCTGGCGGCCGAGCTCGAGGGTGCAGGCCTCCGCCAGGCGGCCGGTCGCGGCGAGCGCCTCGGGCAGATCGGCGAAGAGCCGCAGGGCCTCGGCGGGCGGCCGCAGCCAGCGCGCCGGCGCCTCGGCGGCCGGGCTGCGGCTCGCCTCCCCGACGCGGCGGGCCTCGCGGACGGCGAGGAGCAGGAGGTGGAGCGCGTGGTCCCGCTCCTCGAGGAGCACCACGTCGAGGTCGGCGACGAGCGGGACGCCGAGCCTGGCGGCCGCCTGGCGGAGCGCCGCCTCGGCCGCCGCGGGACCGGGCCGGACGAGGAGCGCGCCGAGCGAGGCCGGGTCCGCGCGCTCGGCGAGGCGCTCGAGGACGCGCGGGTCGTCGCTGAGCAGGAAGAGCCCCTCGGCCTCCTCGAGCGCGAGGGGCAGCGGGTCGCCTCCCACCGCGCGCGGTCCTCCCGCGCGCCGCTGACCGACGAGCCGGCAGAGCCCCGCGTAGCCCCGCTCGTCCCTGGCGAGGAGCACCAGGCGGCCGCCGCGCCCGCCCGGCGAGCGGCCGGCGCCGAAGCCGGGGCGGAGCTCGAGGCCGGAGAGCGCGCGCAGCCCGGCGGCCCGGCAGGCGTGGTGCAGCTCGAGCTGGCCGGCGAGCGTCTCCGGGTCAGTGAGCGCGAGAGCGGGCAGCCCGAGGCGCGCCGCGGCCTCGACCAGCGTGGTCACCGAGGCGGTGCCGAGGCCGAGGGAGAGGTCGCTCTTCACGTGCAGGGGGACGAACACGCTCGCAC
>JAKLHH010000532.1 GCA_022710245.1 Myxococcota bacterium | reverse complement strand
CGCTGCCGCGGCCGCGCAACGAGGCCGAGGCGCTCCGCGGGCTCGCCGGCCTCGCCTCCGAGCTCTGCAAGCTGGTCGAGTCGGAGACGCCGGCCTCGGGCGAGGTACGGCTCCAGGAGCTCGCCAAGCGTCACGCTGCGGTGCTGAACCTCGGCGGCGAGGGGCTCCTCAAGCTGCTGCGCGCCGCCAGCGACACCTTCGAGGAGCGCTTCCGGCAGCTCCTCGAGCTGGAGGGCAAGAGCCGCTTCCTGCGCCACGCCGCCCAGTGGAGCGGCGAGCAGGCACCCGCGGGCAGCGGGGAGCACGCCGCCGCGCCGGAGCGCGCCTCCCCCGCCGGCGCCACGGAGCCGGGCCTCGCGGTGGTGCCGCCGCTCGCGCGCCCCGGGGGCGACGCGGCCGCGCCCGCGCCCGACGCCGCTGCGCCCGCGCTCAGCGAGGAGCGCGCGCACGTCCTCGAGCGCGCCGTCGACGGAGTGGTCGCGGCGCTCGCCGAGGAGGCGGCGCCCGCCGAGGTGCTGCGGCTCGTCCTCGAGGCGCTCGGGCGCAAGCTCGGCTTCAGCGCCACGCTGCTCCTGCTCCTGCGGCCCGACCGGCGCGCCCTCCTCGCGCACGCGGCGGGCGGCGGGGCCGAGCAGCGCGCGCGGCGGCTCGAGGTGCCGGTCAGCGAGTTCTCCCAGGACATCTTCTCCGAGGCGCTCTTCGCCCGGCGGGACACGGTCATCCACGACGTGCTGACGCCGCTCGTCTACCCGCGCGTGCCCAAGTGGTACTTCGTCACGCTCGGCTCGCTCGCCTGCGTCCTCTATCCGCTCGTCTCCTCGGGCAAGGCGGTCGGGCTCCTCTTCGCGGGGGTGGGGAAGCCGGAGGAGCTCCCCGGCGTCGCCGAGCTCGCCTACGTCGCGCGCCTCCGCGAGCAGGCGCTCCTCGCGCTCCGGCGCGAGGGGGTGATCCGCTGAGGCGGTCTCCCCGCCTCTCCCCCGCGTGCTATGCTGAGCCCCGTGAGGCCGCAGGACCCCAGGAGGATCGCCATCCTCGGCGCAGGTGCCGTCGGGACCATCCTCGCCGCGCGCCTCGCCGAGCTCGGTGAGCCGCTCCTGCTCGTCGAGAGCAGCCCCGCGCGGCTGGCCCAGCTCCGGGACGGAGGGCTGCGCTTCGCGGGCGGGGCCGCGCACTATCCGGAGGCGCTCCTCGAGCGCGTCGAGGAGCTCGCGCCGCATCGCCCGGCCGCGGTCTTCGTCTGCACCAAGACCTGGGCGCTCCGCGGCCTGCTGCCCGCGCTCGCGGCGAGCGTCCCCCCGGAGGCTCTCGTCATCAGCTTCCAGAACGGGATCGGCCCCGAGGACGAGCTCCGCCGCTTGCTCCCCGAGGCGCAGGTCGCGCGAGGCATCATCAACTTCGCCGGCAACCTCGACCCCGCCACGGGCGAGGCGACGCTCCACTGGTTCAGCCCGCCGAACTACCTCGGCGCGCTCGCCGAGGCCTCGCTCCCGCTCGCCGTGGAGCTCGCCGCGCTCCTCGGGCGCGCGGGCCTGGAGACGCAGGCGATCCCGCCGGCGGAGGTGCGCAGCCGCGCCTTCTTCAAGACCGTGCTCAGCTCGGCGCTCAACGCGCTCTGCGCCACGACCGGCATCACCATGGCCGAGGCGATGAGCCTGCCGCACACACGTGCGCTCGCGGCCGCGCTGATCCGTGAGGGGCTCGCGGTGGCCGCCTCCGCCGGCTACCACTACGGCGAGGACGCGCAGGCCTTCTGCATGAGCTACCTCGACAAGGGCGGCGACCACCACCCGTCCATGTGGAGCGACCTGCAGCGCGGGGCGCTCACCGAGATCGAGCACATCAACGGGAAGCTCGTCGAGGTGGGGCTCCGCTACGAGGGCGTCGGGGTGGGCGCGAACCTGTTCTTCACCTCGATGGTGGTCTCGCGCGAGATCCTCTCGGGTGCGCGGCGGGCCGAGGACGTGCCGGAGTACCTCGCCTCGCCCCGCCGCGCAGCGTAGGCGATCGGCGCCAGGGAGCCTCGTCGTCGCTGTCGTTGTCGGTGCTGGGGCGTGCCGCGTGAAGCGGGCTCCGTGGCCGCGAGGTCGCTCGGCCCGGCAGGCTACCTCGTCGGCAGCTGGCAGAGCTCGCTGGTCCCGCTGACCCAGGCGAGCGCGCCGCCCCAGGGTGAGGCCGCCGGCGGCGCGCTGACGGGCCGCCAGCACTCGCCTGCCAGCAGGTAGAGCGAGCGGGCCTTGCCGTCGTCGCGGCCGTAGACCACGGCGCCGTCGGCCAGCAGCCTCAGCGTCCTGCCGTCGTAGGCTCCGGGCGCCTCGTCGGCGGGGATCCCCTCCTTCACCCAGACGCCGTCGCGGTGGTGATGGAGCTCCCGCGAGAGGACGACGTAGAAGTCGGTCGTCGAGCGGCCGGCCGCCGGCGCGCCGGCCGGGCTCGGCGCGGCCCCGGGGGGCGCCTCGAGTGGGTCGAACCGCTGCCCGTCGGCGCTGGTGCACAGGGTCGGCGCGTCAGGGCTCCCGCAAAGGCCGACGAGCCCGCGCCCGAGGCTGGCGGGCGCTCGCACCAGCTTCCTCGAGGTCGGTCCCAGCTCCTTCCAGCCGCCGAGCTTCGCTCGTCGATAGACGGTGGCATAGCCGACGCTCGAGGCCGGCTCGACGGCGACGAACTCGCCCGCCGCGTCGACCCCGAGGATGAGCTGCGGGGCCGGGGGCGTCTCCTCGGAGACCTTGTCCGCCTCGAGGACCAGGATCCGCTGCGGGAGGGAGACCAGCGTCGTGCCAGCGGCGGTGACGACGCCGCCGAGCTGAGTGCTCGTGCCGTCGCTCCAGCTGTGGAGCGTCGACCAGCCCCCCGCGCTCCAGCGGTGGAGGGCGCCCCTCTTCTGGTAGCCCCCCACCACGAGGTAGCGGGTGCCCGCCCCGTCCTCGAAGAGGCTCGAGTAGAACTGGCTCAGCGGCGCGCCGCCCGGCAGCGTGACCTCGGCGCACCCGCTGCCGCTCGCCCGCGCGCAGACCTTCCCGGCCAGCGCCCCCTGGCACTGGGGGTGCTGCGGCACGCAGGCGTAGCCGAGCGGGCACTCTCCCTCGCTCGCGCAGCCGGGCGCGCAGTAGGCGTGGAGCGCGTCGTCACGGGCGTCGAGCACGCAGCTCAGGCTGCCGCAGACGCTGCTCGCGCTGGTGCAGAGGTCGCCCTGGCCGGCGGCCGAGCAGCTCTTGCCGAGCTCGGCGGCTGGCAGCGAGCCGCAGACGGCGTGAGGCTGGAGCGGCTGGCTCGTCGCGGGCGAGCCGTCGGAGCCAGGTGCGGGCGAGCCGTCCGGACCTGGGCCCGGGCTCGACGAACCGGTGCCACAGGAGGCCAGCATGACGAGCATGACGAGGAAGAGGAGGTGAGATCTCATGGGGTGACTTGACTCCTGCAAGTGCACCCGCGCGACAGCATCGACCGTGCCACGATCACAGCGACTGGATTCCGCGGCCTTGTCCGGCTACGGGCAGCGGACTGTCAAGGCGGCTTCACAGCGCCGGTGCCAACTCGTGGGCCTGGCTCGCAGCCCGGCCCTCAGGCCGGGGCGAGGGGGCGAGGCGCGAGCACGACCCGCGCGTCGACGGCGACGGGCAGGGTGCCGGGGGCGTAGGCGATCACCGGGTTGATGTCGAGCTCGGCGATCGCGGGAAAGTCGCTGACCAGGCGCGCCAGGCGGACGAGCATCTCCTCGAGCGCGGCGAGGTCGAGGGAGGCGAGCGCGGGCGCGGCGCGGATCGCGCCGAGCAGCCGCTGCGCCTCGAGCCGCGAGAGCGGCGAGACCGCGAAGGCCACGTCGCGCAGGAGCTCGAGCTCGACCCCGCCGACGCCGAAGAGGATCAGGTGCCCGAGCCCCGGCGAGGCGCTGGCGCCGAGCGCGAGCTCGCGGCCCGCCGGGCGCTGCTCGAGGACGAAGAAGCTGTCGTCCTCGGCAGGGAAGCGCTCGCGGAGCGCCGCGAAGGCCTGCGCCAGCGCCGGCTCGTCGCCGAGCCCGAGCACCACCGCGCCCGCCGCGGCCTTGTGCAGCGCCCGCGGCGAGTCCGCCTTCAGCACGCAGGGGAAGCCGACCCTGGCGCTGGCGCGGGGCAGGTCCTCGGCGGTCCGCACCCGGTAGAGCCGCGGGATGCGGATCCCGTAGGCGGCGATCAGGGTCAGCGCGTCGACGCCCGGGAGCAGCCCTCCGGGGCGGCCCTGGTTGCGCTCGAGGATGGCGGCGGCCGAGCCGCGGTCGACGACCAGCCGCGGCGGTGGCTGCTCCACCCGGCGGCGGAGCGCGGCGCAGGTCGCCAGCGAGGCGAGGCAGCGCGCCCCCTCCTCGGGGAGCTCGAAGACCGGGAGGCCGACGGCGCGGAGCCCGGCGATCAGGGGCGAGCTCGCCTCGAGGGTCTCGACGACCACCGCGACGGGCTTCTCTGCCCCGGCCGCGGCCTCCGCGAGCGCGGCGGCGATCGCCGGCTGGTCGACGAAGGGCGCGGTGACGAAGGTGACCAGCGCGAGGTGCACCGCCTCCTCGGCGAGGACGGCGCGGAGCGCCGCGCGGTAGTGCTCGGGCGTGGCGGTGGCGACGAGGTCGATCGGGTTCGCCAGGCTCGCCTCCGGGTGCAGCGCCGGCCGCAGCCGCTCCCGCAGCTCCTCCGAGAGGGGGGCGAGCTCGAGGCCGCGCTCCACGGCCACGTCGACCGCCTGCACCGCCGGCCCGCCGGTGTTGGTGATCAGCGCCAGGCGGCGACCCGCCGGGAGCGGCTGGCAGGCCGCCGCGAGCCCGGCCTGGATCAGCTCGCTCGCGTCGCGCAGCTCGAGGACGCCGGCGCGCTCGAAGATCGCGCTCGTCGCGCTGGCCTGGTCCACCAGCGCGCCGGTGTGCGAGGAGACCGCCCGCGCGCCCTCGGCCGTGCGCCCGCACTTCAGCGCGAGCACCGGGACGCGCCGCGCCACCACGCGCGCCGCAGCGAGCACCGCCGCGGGATCGCGCAGCGTCTCCACCTGCAACAGGACCACCCCGGTGCCCGGGTCGCGGCCGCAGTGCTCGAGGAGCTCGGCGAGCGAGACGTCCGCCTCGTTGCCGTAGGAGGCGTAGAGGCGGTGGCCGACGCCGGCGCGGTGGAGGTGCAGCTTGAGCAGCTCACCCATCCCGCCGCTCTGCGCGAGGATCGAGATCCGCCCCGGCCGCATCGGCGTGAAGGTGAAGTTCGCGTAGAGCGAGACCTCAGGCGCCGAGCTCTGCACGCCCTGCGAGTTCGGCCCGAAGATGCGCACGCCCGCCGCGCGCGCCGCCGCGAGGAGCTCCGCCTCGCGCGCCGCCCCTGCCGGCCCCACCTCGCGGTAGCCCGCGGTGTGCACCACCGCGAAGCGCACGCCGCGCCGGCCGCACGCCGCGAGCACCTCGAGGACGCGCTCGTGCCGGAGCGAGAGGTTGACCAGGTCCACCTCGCCGGGGACCTCCTCGATGGAGGCGAAGGCGGGGAGCCCGAGCACCTCGCGCTCGTGCGGGTTCACCGGGTAGAGCGGCCCGCGGAAGCCGTGGTCGCGGAGGTTCCTGAGGACGATGTGCCCGATCGAGAGCGGGTTCGCCGAGGCGCCGATCACCGCCACCGCGCGCGGGCAGAAGAGCGCGTCGAGCGGGCCTGACCTCACCTCGCCTGCTGGCTCAGCCACTGGCGCCTCCGTCGCTGGCGGGTGCCGGGGCGAGCGGCTGACCCGCGCTGGCCCGCGCGGCGAGCGCGGCGCCCAGCGCGCCGGTCCACTGCGCGTCCGGGCAGATGGCGGCGGGCCGTCCGAGCCGCTCGCCGAGGAGCGTGGCCACGGTGGGGTTGTGGGCGACGACGCCGCCGGTGAGCAGGAGCTCGCCCTCGAGCGGGTCGAGCTCGAGGACGCG
>JAKLHH010000531.1 GCA_022710245.1 Myxococcota bacterium | reverse complement strand
CATGAGGGCGGCGGCGAGGGCCTGGTACCGGCCGGCCTACCGGGGCGACCACCACGGCTTCCGCCCCGCGCGGAGCGCGCCGCGGCAGTGACGCCTCAGCGACGAAGCTGGCGGGCGCGCTGCGCCGGGTGGCAGGCGCAGGTGACCTCACCCTCCCCGGTCATGGAGTCGGGATCCAGCATATAGGCGATCGGCAGCACGGCGAGCGCGGTGGCGCTCAGCACGATGGCTTCGATCTTCGACACGGGGCATGGGGGCTGCTTGCTCATCGTGACCTCCGAGGCAGATCGCGACAGTGCAAGGGGCGGACCCGACATGCGCGGCTTCAAACGCCAGGAGATTCGAGGCATCTGCGGCTCCTCCGCGCCCAATGGCAAGGCCAGCAGCCTGGCTGGTGTTGTGAAATCAGCGAGCGCCCTTTCGGTATTCACAGAAAACGTTAGGGCAGATACCGGAAGCTGGGCTGCTCTTGTTACACGAGCACCGAACCCTAACACAGTGCCCCTGAGGCTGCCACGCTCGCGTGACGAATTTGCCCTTCATCGCTTTGGAGCGCCTGCTCGAGGCGGATCGGTTCCCGGCGCTACGCCGGCTGCGTCTCGAGGACGCGCCCCGCACGGATGACCTCTGGCGGCTCCCGCGCCTCGGGGTCGGGCCGGGGCTGGAGGTGCTCTCGTTCCAGGGCGGCATCTCGGACGTCGGGGTCGCCGCCCTGCTGCGCGACCTGGCGGCGCTGCCGAGGCTGCGCGAGGTGGAGCTCGGGACCGTGTGGCGCGTCAGCGAGGGGCTAAGGGGCCAGCTCGAGGCGGCGCTCGAGCAGCGGCGGAGCTCCGGGGGATGACCGCCGCCGCCGTCGCGCTTGACGGCCTGGATCGTGGCAGCCCGCCAGGTGGCGGGTGAACGCCCCGCCGCTCAGCCCGGGTAGGGGCCCGGCGCGAGCATGGCCGTCCAGCGGGCCGGGTCGCGGACGGCGCGCTCGCGCATCGTCGCGTCGACCCGCGCCAGCGCCTCGCGCCCCTCGGGCCCTGGCGTCAGCTCGGCGAGCCGCCGCCTCGCCGCCAGCGCGTAGTGGCTCATCTGCAGGCGCTCGAACCCCTCCGCGGCGTGGGTCAGGATCGCGCGGGCGGCCGCGGCGTCTCCCTCCGCCAGCGCGACGCCGGCCTCGACCAGGCGGCCCTTGGCCCTGCCCATGGTGGACCGCTCCTTGAGCAGGAGGCGGGACTCGCGGGCCGCGACGCGGAGGAGGTCGGCGGCGCGGCGGCGGTCGCGCTCCTCGCCCGCCGCGGCGAGCGCGGCCCGGCCCCGGAGGTAGCGGGCACCGATGCGCGCGACCTGGAGCCGGAGCAGCAGCGCCCGCTTCAGCGGCCCCCAGCGACGATCGATCTCCTCGAGCGCCGCGCGTCCCTCGCCGCAGTAGAGCTGGATCTGGCCCAGCGCGTAGAACTCCCAGTAGTGAGGCAGGCGCACCGTCTGCGCGGAGTAGGTCGCCATGCCTCGCCGGACCGCCTCCAGCGCGAGCGTGGCGTCGTCGGCGGCGAGGTGCGCGAGGTGTCCCTGCACGCGCATGCCGAGCGCGGCGAAGAGGTCGCCGCGGTCTTCTGCCTCGGCGATGCGGCCGGCGAGCTGTCGCTGCAGATCGGCCATGCGGCCCGTGTGGACCAGCCCCTCGACCGCGTAGAGGTTGGCCATCCCCTGCTCCCAGTAGGCGCCGGGGAGGCTGCCGAGGAGCTGGCCGGCGCGGACACAGGCGTCGTGGATGAGGTGCATCTGGCCCTGCGCATAGGCGCAGACGCCCGTCGCCAGCTCGACCAGCCCGAGGACGTGATCGCTGCCGACCTGCGCGCCGAGCGCGCGGGCTCGCTCGAGGACCGGCGTCGACCGGGGGAGCGTGTGCTCGCCGGCGGTGGCGATGATCACCGCCTCCATCGCCAGGGAGCGAGCGAGGCGGGCTGGCTCGCCGACCTCGAGCGCGCGGAGCAGGCCGCGCGTGTGCAGCTCTGCGGCCTGGACGAAGTCGTGCATACAGAGCCCGATCCACCCGGTCCAGGAGAGGTCCAGGCAGGCCAGGTCCTCCCCCCCCGGGACGCGAGCCTTCGTGGTCACGCCGAGGCCGCGGAGCCGCAGCCGCGCGCGCCGCCGGAGGAGCGAGAGGAGCGCGCGGCGCGGGCTCCGGGAGAGCGCGAGGCCGTGGGCGGCCAGCACCTCCTCCAGCACGGGCCTGCCCTGCTCCACGTGGCCCGACTTGAGCCACTGCTCGGCCGCGCGTCGGCGGAGCTCGAGGCTCTGCTCCAGGGCGGCGCCCTCGGCCGCCGCCAGGTAGAGCGGCGCCGCCTCGGCGCCACGCTGGCCCTCGACCAGCGTGTCGGCGAGCTCGATCTGCCAGGCGCGCACGTCCTCGACGGGCGCGGACGCCTGCAGGGTCATCGCCCGCCGCAGCAGGGCGGCCGCGCGATCGAAGGCGAGCGCCTGCCGGGCGCGGGTCGCGGCGAGCCGGGCGTACCGCGCCGCCCGCATCGGCTCGCCCGCCCGCTCGAGGTGCGTCGCGAGGAGATCGGGATCGGCGCCGCTGTCCTCCAGCGCCGCGGCGAGCGCCGCGTGCAGCGCCGGTCGTCGCGCGGGCTCCACGAAGCCGAGCACCGTCTCGCGGACGCGGTCGTGGTAGGGCACCAGCGCCTCCGACCGCTCGCCCTCGAGCGAGCGCACGAGGTGCGCGGCGCGGAGCAGCTTGAGGGTGCCCTGGTCGTCACGACGGGCGGCGCGAGCAACGACCCGCTCCTCGACAGGTACACCGGCCAGGCAGACGAGCTCCAGCAGCAGCCGGGCAGCCTCGGGCAGCCTGGCCAGGCGGGTCCGGAGCGCGTCCTCGAGGGAGACCTCGCCGAGCACATCGTGCTCCGCGGGCGCGCTCTCCTCCAGGTGCCGCGCGAGCGTGGTGATCAGGAAGGGGTTGCCGCGCCCCTCGCGCGCCACCTCCGCGGCCAGCGTCGCGGTGCTCCGGGAGCCGAGCAGCGTCCGCGCCAGCGCCCGCGAGGCCTCGAGGTCCAGCTCGGCCAGCGGCAGCTCCACGCGCGCAGACTCCGGTTCGCCCGTGGGGATCGCGCGCAGCCGCTCGACGAACGACGCGCTCGCGGAGGCGGCCTCGCCCCGGTGGCAGGCCACCAGCAGCAGCCGCGGGGGATCTGGCGGCCGCAGGAGGTGGTCGAAGACCTCGGCGCTGTCCTCGTCGCCCCACTGTGCGTCGTCGAGGATGAGCGCCAGGGGCGCTCGCTCGCCGAGCCTGGCCAGGAGCTCGCGGAGCGCGAGGACGCCCCGGCGACGCTGCTCCGCGGGCGGCAGCTCCGGCGAGGGCGCGGGAGCGAGCGCGGCCTGCACTACCGACGCGCGGCTGAGCACCGGAAAGAGGCGGCAGAGGAGCGAGAGGTGCCGCGGCAGCAGCCTCGCGACCGGCTCGGGGCCCAGCTCGCGCAGGTGATCGCAGAGCGCGTCGACGAGGCTGTCGAGCGCCTCGAAGGGGACGGACTCCTGCTCGTAGCACCGCCCGACCAGGGCGACGAAGGGCCGCCGCCCGGGCGCCCCGCGACGCAGCTGCTCCACCACGTGCTGGACCAGCGTGGATTTGCCGACGCCCGAGGGGCCGAAGACGTGCATCAGCACGGTCTGCCCACGCTCCACCCGCGCGGCGGCCCCGAGCAGCAGCTCCTGCTCCCGCGCCCGGCCGTGGAGCGGGACGGGCTGGACCGCGGCGGCTCGACGCGCTGACGGGCTCTCCTCGGGGGCGAGGGCCTCGAGCAGCGCCGCCGTCGACGGGCGCCGAGTGGGCTCGCGCGCGAGCAGCGCCAGGCAGAGCTCGCTCAGGTCGGCAGGGACGGCAGGGTCGAGATCGACCGGCGCGGGCGGATCCTCGACCTGCTTGCGGCCCATGACGTCGAGCGCGCTGCCGGAGTGCGGGAGCGCGCCGGTCAGCGCCTCGAAGAGCATCACCCCGACGCTGTACCAGTCCGCGGCCTCGCCCAGCGCGCGGCCGCCGGCCATCTCCGGAGACATGTAGTGGGGCGTGCCGCAGATCAGCGAGTCGGTGGAGTCGTGGCTGAGCTCGCTGACCAGGCCGAAGTCGAGCAGCACCAGGCGGCCCTCGGCGGTCACCATCACGTTGGCCGGCTTCAGGTCGCGGTGCAGCTTGCCCGCGCCGTGGAGCGCGGCGACGCCCTCCACGAGCTGGGCGAGCGCGCCGCGCAGGCGCCGCAGATCGAGCCGCCCTCCCCTGCGCACCGAGCGCCGCGAGCTCTCCTCGTTGCCCTCGAGCGGCAGCGTGACGTCGCCGGCGGGGAGCGTGGCCTCCTCGGCCGACGAGGGGGGACCAGCGAGGGGCTCACCGCTGGCGCAGTCCCGGCGAACGTGGTCGAGGAAGCTCTCGCCCTGCAGGAGCTCCATCGTGAAGAACCACCGGCCGTCCTCGCAGAAGAGCTCGTGCAGCGAGACGAGGTTCGGGTGAGCCAGATCGGCGAGGGACCGGAACTCCTGCTTGAAGCGGTAGAGCTCCGTCGCCCCGAGCCGCTGGAGCACCTTCAGCGCCACACGCTGGCCCCGCACCCGATCGAGGGCCTGGTAGACCACCCCGAACCCGCCAGAGCCCAGCTCTGCCTCCAGCACGAAACGGGATGATGCGAGAACCGTGGGCGCAGCTGTCACGACAGCGGCGAGTGTAACAAGGAGGAGCGGAGGACGCCCAGCAATCGAGCGCCCCGCGGCGTAGGTCAATGAAGGACCATGTATGGGGCTCCCCCACCCAGGTGAGGACCGCTCCACCACGTCCTACGCACTCGAATGCCAATCTTCTCGGCCTGCTGACCTGGCACGCACCTCGCACCCCACGGCCCGGATTCGAGGAGGATTCTCGATGAACCCAGGCGAAGGCGCGAAGCTCCGGGCAGCGACCATCCGGTACTGGCGAGTCCTTGCAGCGGCGGGCGTGCTGCTGCTGGGGGCCTGCGGCGACTCGGCAGCGCCAGCCGGAGCCCCGCCTGCTACGGAGGCACAGGTCCCCGCGCCGGACGCGGGCGCGCAGATGCGGTGGGACGCGGCACGCGCCCCGGCGCTCCTCGAGCCCACCGCGGCTGAGAAGGCGCTCTTCGAGGAGCTCGTGACCTTCGCCGACGCGCAGCTCAAGGCGACGGGTGTGCCTGGCGCCTCGCTGGCGGTCGTGCTCGGCGGCAAGCAGCCCCTGCTGCGAGGGCTGGGCGTGAAGGAGCGGGACGGCAGGGACGCTGTCACGCCCGACACCCTCTTCTCGCTGGCGTCGGTCACCAAGATGTTCACCGCCGCGACGGTCCTCGCGCTGGCCGAGGGCCAGCTCCTGTCCACCGCGGATCCGGTGACCGCGCACCTGCCCGGGCTCGCCAGCACCGACCCGGCCCTGGCCGGCGGAATCACCATCCACCACCTCCTCACGCACACCTCCGGTCTCGGCTACCCGGCCTGGGCCAGCGTCGAGGGGGCGATCTCCGACTGGAGCGCGGCGAGCTGCGCCGAGCAGCTCTTCCAGACGGTCACCTGGCCCATCTGGTGCCAGCCGGGGAAGGTCTGGAGCTACTCCAACGCCGGGTTCGACCTCGCCGCGCTGATGGTGGCGAGGGCCAGCGGGCGTCGCTTCGCCGCCGAGATGAAGCAGCGGATCCTGGTGCCGGCGGGGATGACCAGCTCGACGCTCGACCCCGGCGAGGCGCGAGATCGCGACCACGCCCTCGGACACGGCTACGGCCAGGTGATGGAGCCCGGCGCCGACATCAGCACGGCCTGCGACGAGGGCTCGAACGGGCTCTACAGCAGCGCTCGCGATCTGGCGGCCTTCGCCAGGTTGATCCACGCGGGCGGCGAGGGCGTCCTCTCGCCGGCAT
>JAKLHH010000530.1 GCA_022710245.1 Myxococcota bacterium | reverse complement strand
CGACGAGGTCGTTCTTCAGCTCGTCGAAGCGGCGCAGGCGGGTCACGTCCTGGAGCAGGATGGTGACGCCCGCGATGCCGCGCCCCTCGGCGTAGAGCGGCGTCCCGCGCGCCAGCAGGTAGCGCGGCGCCGGGCCGTCCGCACGCACCGACTCCTCGAAGCCCTGCGGGGCGTAGGCGCCACGTCCGCCGAGGACGTGGCCCTGCACGCGCTCGATGACGGCGCGCAGCGCAGGCTCGACCAGCGCCAGCGGCGGCTGCCCGGCCGCCAGCCGTGCGAGCCCGAGGAGATCGGCGCCTTCCTCGTTGGTGGCGATCACCCGTCCGTCGAGGGCGAGCACCAGCACCGGGTCAGGGATGCTGTCGATCGCCGCCTGCGCGGCCTGCTGCGCCTGCAGCAGCTCGCCGAGGGTGCTGCGCCGGTACTGCTCCAGGTGGTCCGCCATCTGGTTGAACTCGGCGGCCAGCCCCGCGATCTCGTCCTTGCCCGCGGCGGCCACGCGGATCTGCAGATCGCCCTCGCCGATCTGGTGCGCCGCCCCGCTGAGCGCGGTGAGCGGCCGCAGCAGCCGCGCGGTGATCCAGGAGGAGGCCGCGATGCCGAGGAAGAGCGCGAGCAGCGCGGCCGTGGTCATGCCGCTGCTCAGGCGCCGCGCCACCCGGCGCGCCTCGTCGCTCTTGCGCACCATCCCGTCCTGGTTGATGTGGAGGATCTGGTCGACCGCCTGCTTGACCGCGAGGAAGCGCGGCTCCATCTCGCGCAGGAACGCCGCGCGCCCCGGCGCGGCCTGCGAGAGCCGCTGGAAGGCCTCGAGGTAGCTCCCCCAGGCAGCGCGGAGCCGCCGCGCCGCCGTCGCCTCGCCGGGCTCGGTGATGTTCCCCTCGACGATCGCCAGCTCGGCGGCGAAGGCGCCCGGGCTGCGGGCGGCCAGCCCCAGCGCGCGCTCTCTCTCGCCGACGACGAGGAAGAGCCCGGCGCTGTGCAGACGTTCGATCGACTCCGTCATCCTCTGCGCCGCCAGCACGCTGCGGTAATTCTCGGCCAGGATGCGCTCGGCCCGGCCGCCCAGGCTGGAGGCGCCGAGCACGGCGAGCAGCCCCAGCACCGCAAGCGCCGCGCCGAGCGGCACCAGCGCGAGGAGCAGCTTGCTGCGCAGGGTCATCGCGCCGGCTCCTCGAAGGAGACGATCTGCAGATCGAAGCCCTCGGCCTCGGCGATCAGGCGGCGCACCACGTCCCGCCCGAGGAGCTGGCGCCACCAGGCCTGCTGGGAGCGGCCGACGATGATGTAGCCGACGCCGTGTGCCCGCGCGAAGTCGAGGAGCGCGAGGACGGGGTCCTTGCCCTTCACGCGCACGACCTCGGCGCCCAGCTCGCGCGCCATCTGGATGTTGGCGTGGAGGTGGCGCTGGGCGGTGGCGTCGATGCGGTCGGGCGCCTCGCCCGGCGTCTCCACGTAGACGACGTACCAGTCGGTGCTGAGCCGGCCCGCCTGGCGCGAGCCCCGCCGCAGCAGGGTGGCCGCGCGCGGGGAGAAGGAGGCCATGCAGACCATCACCTTGCCCAGCGCGGCGCTGCGTGGAGGCTCCGCCGGGCGTCCGGCCGCCGAGCGCTCGACCTTCTCCGCCACCTCGCGCAGCGCCAGCTCACGCAGCGCGGAGAGGTTTCGCTCCTGGAAGAAGTGCTCCAGCGCCCAGGCCACCTTGTCCTCCGCGTAGATCTTGCCCGCCCGCAGGCGGTCGAGCAGGTCCTCGATGGTGAGGTCGAGCGTGACCACCTGGTCGGCGCGGCGGAGGAAGGTGTCGGGCACGGTCTCACGCACCTCGACACCGGTCGTTCGCTCGACGAGGTCGTTGAGCGACTCGAGGTGCTGGATGTTGAAGGCGCAGATGACGTTGATGCCGGCGCCGACCAGCTCGAGGATGTCCTCGTAGCGGCGCCGGTGCCGCGAGCCGGGCGCGTTGGTGTGGGCGACCTCGTCGACCAGCGCCACGGCCGGCCGGCGGGCGAGGACCGCGTCCAGGTCGAGCTCCTCGACGGCGACGCCGCGGTACTCGATGCGCTTGCGCGGGACCACCTCGAGGCCCTCGATCAGCGCGGCGGTCTCGGCGCGGCCGTGCGGCTCGATGTAGCCCACCACCACATCCACCCCCCGCTCGCGCAGGGTGTGGGCCTCGAGCAGCATCTGGTAGGTCTTGCCCACGCCGGCGACGAAGCCGAGGTACACCTTGAGCCGTCCCTGCTTCGCGCGCTCGACCAGCTCGAGGAAGTCCTCGGGCCGCCGCCGCTCGCTGCCCAGCCTGGGATCGCTCGCCGTCACGGGTCCTCCGCCGCGTCGGTCTAGAGCAGCACGGGAGCGGACGGCACGCAAGGCCCACACCCCCAGGCCTCAGCGGCCGCTGCGCCGGCCAGACCTGCGGCGCACGTAGGGCGCGAGGAGGACCAGGCACAGCACCACCACCAGCGCGGCGAGCGTGGCCTCACCGCCGAAGGTCTCGTGCTGCACCAGCGCGACGACGACGCGCGGCAGGCTGGCGCCGAGCATCAGGAGGTAGAGGACGAGGGCGTCCCGGTCAGTCCGGGGCTCCGGCTTCGGTCGCTCGGGGAGGGACGCCGGGACGCGGTAAGGATTGCGTGCCCCCCCTGCAGGTATTGGCGGACCGTCGTGCCTCGGCTCCATGTCGCACCGAGGAGCAAGCGCGATACCAGCCGGGAGCGGATCATTCCCCGCGAGATCGCGGCCACACGGCTCCCCCGCTGCTGAGCCCACTGGCACCCTGCACGATGCGCGGCCCTGGACCGTTGCAGCCTGCAGGGCCGGAGCTGGCCTTGCGGTCTGCAACCATCGCCGCGGGCCGGGTCGTGCAGACGGAAGGGAGGTCAGGTCGCTGTGCCGGTCCAAGCTCCGAAGATGCCTCGGCCCCTCCGGTGGCATCGCGGTTGCCTGAAACGGCTCGCGTGAAGAGCGGCCGCGTCTAGCCGGCGCGGCGATGCGAAGGAGGGTGGTGCGATGAGCCTCGAGTACCTGATCGGCGGGGTCCTCTCGCTGCTCCTCACCGCGTACCTGGTCTATGCGCTCGTGCGCCCCGAGCGCTTCTGAGGGAGGGCAGGGCATGACACCCAACGGCTGGCTCCAGATCGGTCTCTTCTTCGTGGTCATCCTGGCGGTGACCAAGCCGCTCGGCGTCTACATGTTCCGCGTCTTCGAGGGCGAGCGGCAGCCGCTGCCGCGCGTCCTCGGGCCCGTGGAGCGCCTCCTCTTCCGGCTCACCGGGGTCAACCCGAAGCGGGAGCAGAGCTGGGTCGAGTACACGGTGGCGCTCCTCGTCTTCTCCGCCCTCGGCGTCCTCGTCACCTACCTGCTGCAGCGGCTGCAGCACCTCTTGCCGCTCAACCCGCAGCGGCTGCCCGCGGTCGAGTCGCGCCTCGCTTTCAACACGGCGACGAGCTTCACCACCAACACCAACTGGCAGGCCTACTCGGGTGAGTCGACGATGAGCTACCTCACCCAGATGGCAGGGCTCGCCTGGCACAACTTCGTCTCGGCCGCCGCTGGCCTCGGCGTCGCGCTGGCCGTGGCGCGCGGCCTCACTCGCCGCGAGGTCGGGTGCAAGACGCTCGGCAACTTCTGGGTCGACCTGATCCGCGCCACGGTCTACGTGCTGCTCCCGATCTCGCTGGTCTTCGCGCTCGTCCTCGTCTCGCAGGGCGTCCTCCAGACCCTGGCCCCCTACCGCGAGCTGATCACCCTCGAGGGCGGCAGGCAGGTCCTCGCGCTGGGGCCGGTCGCCTCGCAGGAGGCGATCAAGCAGCTCGGCACCAACGGCGGCGGCTTCTTCACCGCGAACAGCGCCCACCCCTTCGAGAACCCGACGCCGCTCACCAACTTCATCGAGATGCTGCTCATCTTCGCCATCCCCGCCGGGCTGACCTACACCTTCGGCCGCATGGCCAGGGCCCAGCGCCAGGGCTGGGCGCTCTTCGCCGCCATGACGATCCTCTTCCTCGCCGGCGTCGGCACCGCCTACTGGGCCGAGAGCCGGGGCAACCCCGCGCTCCACGGCCTCGCCGTGAGCCAGTCCCTCGGCAACCTGGAGGGGAAGGAGACCCGCTTCGGTGTGGCCAGCTCCGCGCTCTTCGCCACCGTGACCACGGACGCCTCCTGCGGCGCCGTCAACTCGATGCACGACAGCTTCACGCCCCTCGGGGGGCTGGTGCCGCTGCTCAACATCCAGCTCGGCGAGATCATCTTCGGCGGCGTCGGCGCCGGGCTCTACGGGGTGCTCGTCTTCGTGCTGCTCACGGTCTTCATCGCCGGCCTGATGGTCGGCCGCACGCCCGAGTACCTGGGCAAGAAGGTCGAGGCGAGGGAGATGAAGCTCGCCATGCTCTACGTCCTCATCTTTCCGCTGATCACCCTCGGCCTCGCGGCCTGGTCGGCGGTCAAGGGCTACGGCCTCTCCTCGCTGAGCAACGCGGGGCCGCACGGCCTCTCCGAGATCCTCTACGCCTTCACCAGCGGCACGGGGAACAACGGCTCCGCCTTCGCCGGGCTCAACGCCAACACGCCCTGGTACAACCTCAGCCTCGGGCTGGCCATGCTCGCCGGCCGCTTCCTGATGATCCTCCCCGTCCTCGCCATCGCCGGCGCCATGGTGGGCAAGAAGACGGTCCCGCCGGGGGCGGGGACCTTCCCCACGCACGGCCTGCTCTTCATCGGCCTCCTCGTCGGCGTGGTCCTCATCGTCGGCGCCCTGACCTTCTTCCCGGCGCTCTCGCTCGGGCCGATCGTCGAGCACTTCCTCGCTGCCAGAGGACAGGTGTTCTGATGACCACCCCAAGACCGCGCTCGCTCCTCGATCGCAGCCTCCTCGGGCCGGCCGTGCTGCAGAGCTTCAGGAAGCTCTCGCCGCGCCACCTGGCCCGCAGCCCGGTGATGTTCGTGGTCGGGGTGGGGAGCCTGCTCACCAGCGCGCTCTGCCTCCGCGACGTGATCAGCGCGCCGGCCGGCGCCGCGCCGCTCTGGTTCACCAGCTCGGTCTCGCTCTGGCTCTGGTTCACGGTGCTCTTCGCCAACTTCGCCGAGGCCATCGCCGAGGGCCGCGGCAAGGCCCAGGCCGCCAGCCTGCGCAAGCTGCGCAAGGAGACCACCGCCCGCCGCCTGACCGGCGAGCGGGAGGAGCAGGTCCCGGCCTCCGCCCTGCGCAAGGGCGACCTCTGCGTGGTCGAGGCCGGCCAGCTGATCCCCGGCGACGGCGAGGTGGTGGAGGGGATCGCCTCGGTCGACGAGTCGGCCATCACCGGCGAGTCGGCCCCGGTCATCCGCGAGTCGGGCGGCGATCGCTCCTCGGTCACCGGCGGCACGCGGGTGCTCTCCGACCGCATCGTCGTCCGCGTCGGCGCCGACCCGGGCGAGTCGTTCCTCGATCGGATGATCGCGCTGGTCGAGGGGGCGAGCCGGCAGAAGACCCCGAACGAGCTCGCCCTCCACATCCTCCTCGTCGGGCTCACGCTGATCTTCCTCTTCGCCTGCGTCACGCTGGTCCCGCTCGCGCTCTACTCCGGGATCCACCTCTCGGCGACGACCATCGTGGCCCTGCTCGTCTGCCTGATCCCCACCACCATCGGCGGCCTGCTCTCGGCCATCGGCATCGCCGGCATGGACCGGCTGCTGCGCAAGAACGTGATCGCCATGAGCGGCCGCGCGGTGGAGGCGGCGGGCGACGTGGACGTGCTGCTCCTCGACAAGACCGGCACGGTCACCCTCGGCAACCGCATGGCCGCCGAGCTGGTCCCGGCGGGCGGCGTGCCGGTCAGCGAGCTCGCCGACGCGGCGCAGCTCGCCAGCCTGGCCGACGAGACCCCGGAGGGGCGCTCCGTCGTGGTGCTCGCCAA
>JAKLHH010000053.1 GCA_022710245.1 Myxococcota bacterium | reverse complement strand
GCCAAGGACTACCAGCAGCTGCAGGTGATCCGGCGGCTCGCCCGCGATCTCGACCTGCCCGTCGCGGTGGTGGGGAGCCCGATCGTGCGCGAGCCCGACGGGCTCGCCATGAGCTCGCGCAACGTCTACCTGACGCCCGAGCAGCGCGTGGCCGCGCGGAGCCTGCACGCCGCGCTGGAGGCGGTGGCGAGCGCGGCGCGGGCCCGCGGCGCGCTCCCGGCCGACGAGGCGGTGGCGCTGGCGCGCGGGATCATCGAGGCTGCCCCGGGCGCCCGGGTCGACTACATCGAGGCCCGCGACGCGGAGACGCTCGCGCCCGCCCGCGAGGTCGGTGGCGGCCGCGCCGTGCTCGCGCTGGCGGTCCACTTCGGCAAGACCCGGCTGATCGATAACGCCGTGATCTGACCCCACGAGGGGCCGCGTCTCTGCTGTCACCTGGCTGTCACCTGAGCCAGGTTTGATAGAGACGTGCGCTTGACCTATAGTCCCTCCTCCGGCGTGAGAGTGATGGCCCGTCAGCGAAGAGCATCCCCGGCTGCAGAGCAGACCCGGCGCGCGAAGCGCCCCCGCCGCGCGGCGGCCGCCCGTGAGGAGCGAGAGCCCGCGGCGCGAGCCCCCAGGCTCGCTCCCGAGGGGACGGTGGTGGCGGTGGTCGACGTCGGCTCGCGGGCGCTCCGCCTGGCGCTGGGCGAGCTGCGCCCGGGCTGTCCGGTGCGGCGCCTGGACATCCTCACCGCGCCCGTCTCCATCGGGCTCGACACCTTTGGCGGCGGTCGGATCCGCTTCGCGACCACCGAGGCGGTGGTGCGAACGCTGGGCGACTTCGTCGGCGTCGCGCGCAGCTACGGCGTGGACCCGGCGGCGATCCGCGCGGTGGCGACCACGGCCGTCCGCGACGCGCGCAACCGCGACGTGTTCCTGGATCGCGTCGAGCGGGGCTGCGGGCTGCGCATCGAGGTGATCGAGGCGATCGAGGAGACGCGGCTCGTCTACCAGTTCGTCCACCACCTCCTCGGGCCGCGCTTCGACCAGGGCACCTGCATGCTCCTCTCCCTGGGCGCCGGCGGCACCCAGATCATCGTGCAGCGGGACGGCGAGATCACCTTCGGCGAGACACGCCACTTCGGCGCGCTGCAGCTCTGGGGGACGCGCCCCACGGAGCGGATCGCCATCCTGGCGGCGCGCCGCTTCCTCGACAAGGAGGTCCGCGCCATCGGGCGCCTGGTGGAGCTCTCCGAGGCGACCGCGCTCGTCGTCATCAACAAGGAGCTCTACCAGCTCCTCGAGGCGCTCGCCGACGCGGAGCGAGGGGAGGCGGGGCTGGAGCTGACCCGCGCCGAGCTCGAGCGGCTGCACGCCTCGCTCGACGGGGTGCCGACCGACGACCTGCTCGTCCGCGCCAGCCTCGACTACCCGACGCTGGAGATGGCGCGGATGGCGCTGGAGGAGGTCAAGGTGTTCGCCGGCTACACCTCGGCCGAGAGCATCGTCGTGCCGGGCGCCTCCATGCTCGACTGTCTGCTCCTCGACGCGCGCCTGCGACTGGAGGGCGCCAGCGGCAGCCGCGGGCTCGCGCAGCAGATCGAGTCGGCGGCGCGCGCGGTGGGCCGCAAGTTTCACTTCGACGAGGCGCACGCGAACCAGGTGCAGCGGCTCGCGCTGCAGATCTTCGACCAGCTCCGGGAGTTCACGCACCTCTCCGAGCGCTCGCGCCTGCTCCTCAGCGTGGCGGCGCTGCTCCACGACATCGGCTACTACGTCAGCTTCCACCGCCACGAGCGCCACTCCGGGTACCTGATCGCGTCGAGCGAGATCATGGGGCTCAGCCGTCAGGACCTGGAGCGGATCGCGGTGATCGCGCGGTTCCACCGACAGTCGGCCGCGGACCTGGAGAGCCAGGAGCTGGCGCAGATCCGCGCCGCCGATCGGGTCGAGCTGCTCAAGCTGGCCGCGCTGCTCCGGATCGCCGACGCGCTCGACGAGGACGATCAGCAGCGCGTCGAGCGGGTCCGGCTCGAGGTCACCCCGGAGCAGCTCCGCGTCTTCGCCGAGACCCACGGCTCGGACCGCGAGTCCTTCGCGGCCATCAGCGAGCGCTTCCGCAAGAAGTCCGATCTCTTCGGCGAGGTCTTCGGCCTCGAGCCCGAGCTGACCGAGGTGCTGGGTCTATGAGCCCCGCGAGCAAGAAAGGCAAGGGCAGGGCGCCGGCGCTGCTCAACCGCGAGTGGAGCTGGCTCCGCTTCAACGAGCGCGTCCTGGAGGAGGCCGAGGACGAGGCGAATCCGCTCCTCGAGCGGCTCAAGTTCCTCGCCATCTTCGCCTCCAACCTCGACGAGTTCTTCATGATCCGCGTGGCCGGCCTCTACCGGCAGCTGGAGGCGGGCCTCGAGGAGAGCGGGGTCGACGAGCGCTCACCCCAGGCGCAGCTGGCGGGGATCACCTCGATCATGAACCAGCTGTTGCCGCGCCAGGAGCGCGCCTGCGAGCGACTCCTCACCGCGCTCGCGGCGGCCGGGGTGCGGGTCCGCGACACGCGGGAGCTGGAGCCGGCGAACCTGGCCTATGTGCAGCGCTACTACGACGAGGTCGTCTACCCGATCCTGACGCCGATGATCGTCGGGCCGACGCACCCCTTCCCGATGCTGCAGAACACCACCCTCTACCTGGTGCTGCGGCTGGCGCGCCTGAAGGCGAAGGGCGCGGCGAAGCGACGGCTCGCCTTCGTCGCGCTCTCGCGAGTGCTGCCCCGCTTCATCAGCATCAAGCGCCGCGACGGAGGCCTCGATCTGGTCCCCCTCGAGTCGCTGATCACCACGCAGCTCCCGCGGCTCTTCGCCGGCTACAGCGTGCATTCGATCAGCGCGGCGCGCGTCACCCGCGACGCTGACCTCCTCCTCGACGAGGAGGCCTCCGAGGACCTCCGTCGCGCGATCGCCAAGAAGCTGCTCGGCCGGCGCCACGGCGCCGCGGTGCGCCTCGAGCACGGCGCGCGGATGGAGCCGGAGGTGCGCGAGGTCCTGGAGGAGAACCTCGACCTCGACCCGCTGCAGCACTACCCGCAGCAGGGGCTGATGCAGCTCGGGGACCTGATGCAGCTCTACGACGCGGTGGACCGGCCGGACCTCAAGTACCCGCCGATGAAGCCGCTCCTCGCCGCGCGGGGGCGGGGCGACGCGAGCATCTTCGAGTGGCTGCGCCACGGTCCGCGGCTCTTCTACCACCCGTACCACGCGTTCGAGCCGGTCGCCGAGCTCGTCGCCGAGGCGGCCGAGGACCCGGCGGTGCTGGCGATCAAGCAGACGCTCTACCGCACCAGCGGGAACTCGCCCGTCGTGCGCGCGCTGACGCGCGCCGCCGAGAACGGCAAGCAGGTCACCGCGGTGATCGAGCTCCGCGCGCGCTTCGACGAGGAGCGCAACCTCGGCTGGGCGCACCGCCTGGAGCAGGCGGGCGCGCACGTGGTCTACGGTCTCCTCGGCCTGAAGACGCACTGCAAGGCGCTCCTCGTCGTCCGGCGCGAGAAGGACGGCATCCGGCGCTATGTCCACTTCGGCACCGGCAACTACAACGACGCGACCGCGCGGGTCTACACCGACCTCGGCCTGATGGCCTGCGATGAGCTCCTCGGCGAGGACGCCTCGGCGCTCTTCAACGTCATCACGGGCGCGACCCTGCCGCCGGTCTGGAACAAGGTGGAGATGTCGCCGACGGGCCTCCGCCGGCGCGTCCTCCACCTGATCGAGCGGGAGGTCGACAAGTCGGCGCGGCGGAGCCGCGGACGCATCGTCGCCAAGATGAACTCGTTGCAGGACCGCGAGGTGATCGAGGCGCTCTACCGCGCCTCGCGCGCCGGCGTCCGCGTCGAGCTGATCGTGCGCGGGATCTGCTGCCTGAAGCCAGGCGTGCGCGGGCTGTCGGAGAACATCGTCGTCCGCTCCATCGTCGGGCGCTTCCTCGAGCACGCGCGCATCTTCTACTTCAGGAACGGCGGCAAGGAGGAGGTCTACCTCTCCTCGGCGGACTGGATGCCGCGCAACCTCGATCACCGCGTGGAGCTGATGTTCCCCGTCGAGGACCCGGCGCATCGCCGCTATCTCCTCGACGTCCTCGAGCTACAGCTCCGCGACACGGTGAAGGCGCGCGAGCTGGAGCCCGATGGCCGCTACCACCGGGTCAAGGGGAAGAAGCCGCTCGCCAGCCAGGAGGCGATCTACGACCTGACACGGCGGACGCTGCCCCCCGAGGAGCCGCCCGCGAGGCAAGACCGCTTCGTCCCCATCGGGCGTGCTCGCGTGGAGGTGGAGCGTGGCTGAGGCCCCTCGCGAGGGGACCGGGGCTCCGCCCGTCGAGCGCGAGCTGAAGCTCCTCGGCGGCGAGGGGTTCTCTCGCGTGGCGCTGCTCGAGGTGCTCGGCGCCACGCCCGGCGTGCGTCTGGGGGAGGCGCGCACGGTGCAGGTCCACGACGTCTACCTCGACACCCGCGGCCGCGCCCTCGCTCGCGCTGGTCTCTCCGCGCGCTGGCGTCGCAAGGACCGGCGCGGCAGCCTGCAGGTGAAGCCGGTCCTGCTCGTCTCGGGGCTCGTCCTCGAGCGCGTCGAGCTGCACCGCGACCTGGCGCGCGGCGAGGACGCGGCGGCCGCCCTCCATGCCCTCCTGGAGCGCGAGCTGGCGGTGCGCCTCGACGGGAAGCTCGCGCCGGAGGTGGAGCTCCGTGCGCGGCGCGAGGTGATCCTCGTCGAGGCCGGCGAGGGCGAGGAGGCCTGCGAGGCCGAGCTCTCGCTGGATCAGGTGACCGCGGCCAGGCCGGGCGTGCGGGGCGGGCCCCGCTTCCTCGAGGTCGAGCTCGAGCTCCTGCGTGGGAGCGTGCCGGCCTTCGACGCGCTCTGTCAGCAGATCGCCGCCACCCCGGACCTGAGCGCCTCGAAGGGGAGCAAGCACCGTCGCGCCCTCGAGCTGCTCGGACGCTCGCCGCCCCCGCTCGCGCCGCCGCCGCCCACGCTGGCGCCGCTGCTCCCGGCGGACCCGGCCGCCCGTCAGATCTGCGCGGCTCAGCTCGGCGCCATCCGCGGCTACGAGGGGGGCGCCCGCCTCGGGCTCGATCCCGAGTACCTGCACAAGATGCGGGTCGCCACGCGGCGCCTGCGCGCCGCGCTGCGGGCCCTCGGCGAGTGCTTCGAGGTGCGCGCTCGCCGCTGGCTCCTGGGCGAGCTCCGCTGGCTCGCCGGCGCGCTGGGCGCGGTGCGCGACCTCGACGTGCAGCTCCTCTCGCTCGAGGAGCGCGCGGCTCGCCTCGGCCAGGAGCCGCGGGAGGGGTGGGAGGAGCTGCGCGCCGTGCTCCGCGCCCGGCGCGACGCGGCGCGGGCGGCTCTCCTCGCGGCGCTCTCGGCGCCTCGCTACGCGCGCCTCCTCGAGCGGGCCGACGCGCTCTTCGCCAGCGTGCCCCGCCGCCGGCCGTCGCACCCGGGGGCCCAGCCAGTCGTCGAGCTGGCGGCCGCGATCCTGAAGAAGCGCGCCCGCAACGTCGTCCGCGCAGCCCGCGCCTGCCGCGCCGATCCCGCGCCCGCGGCGCTCCACGCCCTCCGCATCGAGGGCAAGAAGCTCCGCTACGCGTGCGAGTTCTTCGGCTCGCTCTACGACGCGAGGTTCGCGGAGGGCGTGACGCGCCTGGAGGCGTTCCAGGACGTCCTGGGGCTCTTCCAGGACGGGATCGTCGCCGGCGCGCTGGTCAGCGAGCTCCTCGACGAGGCACTCTCGCGCGGCGCCAGCGGGCCGTACCTCTATGTCCTGGGCGCGCTGGCGGCAGCGAGCCGCCTGGGCGCCGAGGCCGCCGGGAGCTCGCTCGCGGCAGCGTACGAGCAGCTGGGCAAGGCCCGCGGCGTGCGCCGGCTGGCGCGCCAGGCCCGCGAGCGGGCCGGCGAGGTGCGCCGCGCCCTGGCGATCGCGGGACCGCTCCCGGGCGGAGCGGTGGTCAACAACTGAGCTGGACCGGGTCAACCGAGGGGAGCCATGCGCCTCTATCTGCTACGTCACGGGACCGCCGAGCCGCGCGAGGACGCGCCTGACGACGCCGAGCGCGCGCTGGTGAAGAAGGGCCGCGCCCAGTGCGCCGAGGTGGCCGCCGCGCTCGCGCGGCTGGGCCCGCCGGCGCGGGTGCTCACGAGCCCGCTCCGCCGCGCGCGCGAGACCGCCGAGGAGGTGATCGAGCGCGCCGGTCTCGACTGCCGGCTGGTGGAGGACGCGGCGCTGGCGCCGGAGGCCTCCCTCGAGGACGCGCTCGAGCTGGTGACCCGCCCCGGCGATGGGCCGCTCCTCGCCGTGGGCCACGAGCCGCTCCTCTCCACGCTCGCCGGCGCGCTCGCTGGCGCGCGCGCGCTCCGCCTCGATCTGAAGAAGGGTGGCCTGGTCGAGCTCGAGCTCGAGTCGCGTCGCCCGCCCCGCGCGGTGCTCCTCGGGCTGCTGCGGCCGGGGCACCTCCGCTGAGCCTCGCTGTCGCAGTCCGGCTCACCCATCGACCGATCAGATCTCCAGGGCTACTATTCGCCCGATGCCCAGGCACCACCACCGAGCCGCCGCAGCTCTCGCGCTCCTCTCGGCAGCGGCGGCGACGACCCACGAGGTCGTCTGGGGGCGGCTCGTCGCCCACCTCGTCGGGAACACCGCCTGGGGCGTCGGTCTCACGCTGACCATCTTCATGGCCGGGATGGGAGCGGGCTCGCTCCTCGGTGGTCGCCTGCTCGCCCGCGGCGCGCGCCCGCGTCGGGCGTACGTGCTCGCCGAGCTCATCATCGGGCTCGGCGTCCTCGGCGCCGATCTCGCGCTGCTCCGGGGCGGGCTCGCCTCGGGTCTGCTCGGGGTGGCCGGAGCCGCCGGGCTGGCCGTCGACATCGCCCAGGCGTTGCTGCTCCTCGCGCTGCCTGCGCTCGCCATCGGCGCCACCTTTCCCCTGCTCCTCGCGGCTGCGCAGCCTGCCTCGGGCAGCGAGGCCCTGGTGACCTGGATCTATCTCGCTGGCCTCGCCGGTGGCTGCGGGGGCGTGCTCCTGGCCGCCCTGGTGCTCGCGCCCACCATCGGCTTCGACGGTGCGGCCCTGGTCGCCTCGGCAGGGAACCTCCTGGTGGCGCTCCTCGCCCGGCTGCTGCTCCCGCCCTCCGCGGCCGGTGAGGCGTCGACGCTGCCGCCCGACGGGGAGACGGGCCGCGCGCTGCGGCGCTTCGCCGCTGCGGGCGCGCTCGGCCTCGGCGCGCAGGTGGTCTGGTGCCGCGTGGTCATCCCCTACGCGGGGGTCTCCGCGTTCTCCTTCGCTGCCGTCGTCGCGGTCTACCTCCTCGCGCAGGCGATCGGGATGGCCGCGGGGCGGCGTCTGTCGCCCTCCCACCACGAGCTCGCCGGCGCTGCCGCCCTCGGCCTCGCGCCGGTCCTCGCGCTGGCCTCGCTGGCGCCGCTCGGCCGTCTGGGCGCGCTCGCGGCTGGCCGGCCCCTCCTCGGGGCTTCGCTGATCGTCGCCGCGGCGGTGGGGCCGACCGCGCTCCTCCTCGGCCTCGCCCAGGGCTCCGCCCTGCGCCTCCTCGAGGGCGAGGCCCGGTCACTCGCCCGCGCGGCGGCTCGCGTCAGCGGGCTCGGGACGGTCGCCTCGGCGCTCGCCTCGGCGCTCGCCTCGCTGGTCCTCTTCGCCCTCGTCGGCCCCCGCTGGACCCTCGCGCTCCTCGGCCTGCCCGCGCTCCTCGTCCTCGCCCTCGAGCGCCGCCTGCGGCTCACCCTCGCCCTGCCGCTCGCGCTCGGCGCGCTCCTCGCGCTGCGCCCGGGCCCCGCGCACTTCCTCGGCGGCGGCTACGACGGCGCCGCGCTCCTCTTCGCCGACGAGGGCGTGCAGGACACCACCGCCGTCGTGGTCAAGGACCTCCCGGTCGAGCCAGGGATCCTGCGCCTCGTCGCGAACGGGATGTCCTACTCGGGCGACTCGCTCTTCGCGCAGCGCTACATGCGCCTCCTCGCGCACCTGCCGGCGCTGGCGGCGCGGGACCGCCACGCCGCGCTGGTCATCTGCGTCGGCACCGGCTCCACCGCGGCGGCCCTCCTCGCGCACCCCTTCGCGCGCGTCGACGCCGTCGACATCAGCCCCTCGATCCGGCGCACGCTCGCCTTCTTCCGCGGCGTCAACGCGGGCCTCGAGGAGGACCGGCGCGTGCGGCTGATCGTCGAGGACGGCTACCGCTGGCTGCGCGTGACGCGGGAGCGCTACGACGTGATCACCCTCGAGCCGCCCCCGCCGCGGGCGCCCGGCGCGGCGGCGCTCTACAGCCGCGAGTTCTACGCCAGCGCGCGCGCGCGCCTGGCTCCGGGCGGCGTCCTCGCGCAGTGGCTCCCGCTCCACGATCTCTCGGGCTGGGAGGCGGCGGTCATCGTGCGCACCTTCCTCGACGCCTTCCCGCGCGCGAGCCTGCACCTCGCCGAGCGCAACGAGGCCATCCTCCTCGGTGCGGCAGACCCCGTGGCGCTGGCGACCAGCTCGCCCGGGCGGCTCGCCGACGAGCGCGTGAGCAGGGAGCTGGCGCGCCTCGGCCTCGCTGGCCGCGACCCTCTGGCCGAGACCTGGGTCGCCGGCGAGCAGGGCCTGGCGCCGCTCGCGGACGCGCCGGTCATGCGCTACGCCTGGCCCGTCGTCGAGCTGGCGCCCGCGGAGCGGGAGCCCCTCGACGCCTGGGCCGAGCGGCTCGCCCACCTCCGTCCCCGAGGCCAGACCGCGGCGGCGCTCCTGCTCCCGGCCGTGCCGGGGTTCCTGCGCGCGACCACGGGGCGCGCTCGCGAGGGAGATCGCGCTGCGGTCGTCGCCGCGCTCCACGCGCTCTGGCGACGGGACCCGCGGGACGCCTACGCCCAGTACATGCTCGGCTACGGTCCGCACCTCGAGGCGCGGCTCCGCGATCCGGCGCGGCCGATCACAGAAGAGGCGCGTCAGCTCGCGGCGCGCCTGATCGAGCGTCAGCGTCGGAGCGCCGAGGCACGCTCGCCGCGCTGAGGTGTGGTGATCCACCACACCGCCCGCTGATCAGAAGAGGGCAGATCTCTGGCTGCGCAGGGGGATAGCGGCCACTACTTGGGGGTTCTCTGCCCCCTGTCACGCAGTGCTAGCGGGCAGGGCGCCGACGGTGGGACGGGATAGCGCCGTCATCCCGTGCGATTGGAAAACACCAGCCCCTGGCGCACTGCTTGCTTAGGTGTCAGGCATCATGAGACGCCTGACGATCCTCATCATCGCAGTGCTCGGCCAGGGATGTGGTGACTTCGACCTGCCGCACCGGTCGAACGGCTCCAAGGCGCCCTCGGTCATCCCGGGGCAGGACGACACCCGGAAGATCGTGGTCAACGGCGGCGAGGAGCCCGATCCGGGTACCGCCCAGGACGGCGGTGGGGGCGCGCCTCCGCCTCCGACCGACGGCGGCGTCGGCCCCGCGCCCACGACGCCGGACTCCAAGCCCGCGCCCACGCCGAAGCAGGACAGCGGCGGCGGCAGCACGGGCGTCTGCGGCAACGCGTTCGAGAGCGAGGTCTTCACGCTCGTCAACCAGGAGCGGCAGAAGGCGGGCAAGCAGCCCTTCAAGTGCGATGCGCTCGCCGGCAAGGCGGCGCGCGACTACAGCCAGGTGATGTGCGACAAGAACCATTTCTCGCACACCGGGCCCGACGGCTCGAGCCCCTTCGATCGGATGGAGAAGGCGGGGATCAGCTTCCAGACGGCCGGCGAGAACATCGCCGCCGGTCAGGCGACGCCGGCCGAGGTGATGCAGTCGTGGATGACGAGCGCCGGGCACCGCGCGAACATCCTCGGCAACTATGCCTATATCGGGATCGGCTACGTGCCTTGCAGCAACGGCGGCGGTGGTGGCTGGTTCGGCGGCGGCGGCTTCGGTCACTACTGGACGCAGGACTTCTGGAAGTAGCGGCCCGCGCCGGGTCAGTCAGTCGTCCTCTCTCGCGAGCATCGTCAGAGCGCTGCGCACCCTCTCGACATGCTCGAGCTCCCTCGGATCGAGGTGGTAGTCCACGAGGTCAGCCAGCGAGGAGAGCCCGTACCTGGTCCGCGCCTGCTCGCAGAGCCCAAAAATCTCCTCCACGAGGCCTGCCGCCTGAACCTGCACGATCAGGTCTTCCACCTCGACCGCGAGCGTCACGATATCTTCGGCATCGACGCACATCTCATTCGGTCCCCTGTCGACGAGTGCCGAGAGCTTCATGGCGAGGAAGACCGGCGGCGTCACTGCGCGCACGGACACAGCTCCCTCGACCAGGCACTGCTGCGCGGTGTCTGCCGCGTGGCGCACCCACGGGTCTTCTTTCCCGGTCGTGCGGCCGTCCAGGTCGATGATGTCGACGACGGTGCCGGACTTCCGGATCCGATAGCGGCACAGGAGCTCCTGGTCCGGCGACAGGACGCCCGTCTCAGAGAGATGAGCGAGCTTCCTCTGCAACCTGGTGAACGGCGTGATGAGGCAGATGCAGTCCACGTCCCTCGTCGCGCGCAGGTCGCTGGGAGCAGCCGGTCGCGCGTGGAGCGCCAGAGCGCAGGAGCCGATCACCACAAACTTGTCGGCGTCGGAGCCGAAGGCCTCGACGACGGCTGCGATGGCCTTCAGTTGAGAGGCGCCTCGTCGAGACATCGCTTCAACCTCCGAGCTGCGAGCTGGCGCTCTCTGGCTCTCCCGATGCGGAGCGCGTCGAGGAGCGCCAGCAACCGATGGAGCCGAGGATCACGAGCGGCTGCGGGCGGCGCGAGCGGGTGAATCGGGGCCAGAGACCGACCGCGCAGCGGCCCCTCGGGCAGGGGCATCACGACGGGGTCGCCCTCGGGCATCAGCTCGTCTGCCAGCTCGCTGACCGAGTGAGCGGTCGGCAGGCCCAGGACCCAGCCGCCAACCTCTGCGGGAAAGAGGTAGCGTGCGGAGTGGGTCAGCAGCTCCACGACGGCCAGCTTGGCGAGCACGCGCGAGCGCCGAGCTCCGATCAGCAGATGTGCCTGCTCCAGCCTCCGGATGGAGCTCGCCACCGAGCTCTTGGGGAGACCGAGTTCCTCCTCCAGCTTCCTGACTGAACGGGAGGGGTCTCCCGAGGCGGCCAGTTTCAGCAACACCAAGAAGTCAGACGACAGAAGCATTGTCCACCCCGGCCGGACGCGTGCAGATACGACGTGATCGTATCAATTGTAACTCGTCCGGAATATCCGGACAAGCGCCGCGCCTGCCAAGACCGCCTCTGGCGTGATCCCCGCATCGGTGTAGACTCCAGGCGTCGTCCGCGACGAGGACCGCACCAGAGCGTCGTCCTCGACGAGCGAACGTCAGAGAGACCCAGACGAGATGCGCGAGCAAGCCGGTTGCCTCCCGACCCGCGGAAAGCCCCCCACCGTCGAGGTGCTGCTGGTGACGAGCCGCTACACCGGCGAGTGGATCGCCCCCAAGGGCAGCATCGAGCAGGGCGAGGCGGCGATCGACGCTGCCGTGCGCGAGGCCGAGGAGGAGGCGGGCGTGCGCGGGCGCGTCTCGCGCCACCTGGGGCGCTTCACCTATGCGCGGGGTCCCGGCGGCGCCGTGGTCGAGGCCTTCGAGCTGGAGGTGAGCGAGGAGCTCGACCACTGGCCCGAGCAGCTGCAGCGCCGTCGACGCTGGTTCCCGCTCGCCGAGGCGCTCGCCACCGTGAAGCGGCCCGAGGTGCTGGCCATGCTGAGGGCGCTGGCCACGCCGTGAAGGCTGCTTCGCCGAGCCGCGGTGGCTCCTCCGGCGATAGGTCGTTTGGCCCGGCGGGCGAGATCCCGCCAAGATTTTGGTGACCGCCGGGCCAGGCGCGCCCGCGGCCCCCTCCCCGGAGATCGCGGCGGATCCGGCTGGGATCGAAGGCATCTTCGGCGTACGCGCCGTCCATGTGTGTAGTCGTTCCGCCTACCTGGTACGCGCAATCGGACCTTGTACGCCATGCACTTTTGTGGTCTAACGGCACCGCGTGCAAGTCGGGCCTGCAAATAGGGATTGACGACGCATAAAGATCGGGCTTGACAGGCAAAAGCTGGTCCATATAATACTCCAACTTCTCGGGCAGTACCCTCGCACGTGCCCGATTTCCCAAATGGGAACCATAGCTTGGGGGCGAGGGGTAGGAAACGAAGAGCCGCAATGCCGACGATCAACCAGCTGGTTCGCAAGGGGCGCAAGCGCGTCCACGCCAAGACGACCGCCCCGGCCCTCGCCGGGTGCCCTCAGAAGCGCGGCGTCTGCCTCCGCGTCTACACGACGACCCCGAAGAAGCCGAACTCGGCTCTTCGCAAGGTCGCCCGTGTTCGCCTCAGCAACGGCATGGAGGTCACGACCTACATTCCGGGCGAGGGCCACAACCTGCAGGAGCACTCCGTGGTGCTGCTGCGCGGTGGTCGTGTGAAGGATCTCCCGGGCGTCCGCTATCACATCATCCGCGGCGCTCGCAACACTGACACGGCCGGTGTCGCCAACCGTCGGCAGGGGCGCAGCAAGTACGGCGCCAAGCGGCCCAAGTAGGAAGCGGTCATGCCACGCAAAGGTGAAGTCCCGAAGAGAAAGCCGCTGCCGGATCCGAAGTACACCGACGTGCCGATGGAGACCCGTCGCCGCCTGAGCAAGTTCATCAACGCGGTGATGCTCTGCGGTAAGAAGAGCACGGCGGAGAACATCGTCTACGGCGCGTTCGAGATCATCGCCCACAAGGTCAAGGACGATCCGATCAAGGTCTTCGAGAAGGCGATCGCCAACATCAAGCCGCGGCTCGAGGTCAAGAGCCGCCGCGTCGGCGGCTCGACCTACCAGGTCCCCGTCGACGTCCGCCCCGATCGCGCGCAGGCCCTGGCCATGCGCTGGCTGATCGGGTACGCGCGTGATCGCGGTGAGAAGACGGCCCGGGAGAAGCTGGCGCTCGAGATCATCGACGCCGCGGCCGGGAGAGGCTCCGCTGTGAAGAAGCGGGAGGACACGCACAAGATGGCCGAGGCGAACAAGGCGTTTGCTCATTACCGGTGGTGATCAGGTCGCTAAAGGCGGGCTAGCTCGCGAGAGCCGGTCCGAACCGTAGCGACCCGGTTTTGCAGACCCCCCACCGGCGATCAGCAAACCCTCGGCGCAGATAAGAAGGTACTCGAGAGCGAGACGCGCGAGGGGTTCTTCGTGCCAGCCCTCAGGACCTGAGAACGAACCGGACGTGAGCCCGGAGGCGGAGCGCGGTCCGCGAACATGGACGCGCAGCCCTCCTAAGGAGCGACGAGAGCCATGGCGAAGGAAAAGTTCGTACGAGACAAGCCGCACGTGAACGTGGGGACGATCGGCCACATCGACCACGGGAAGACGACGCTGACCGCCGCGATCACGAAGGTGCTTGCCATGAAGAAGCTGGCGAGCTTCGTTGCCTTCGATCAGATCGACAAGGCTCCCGAGGAGCGCGAGCGCGGCATCACGATCGCGACCGCGCACGTCGAGTACCAGACCGCCAAGCGCCACTACGCGCACGTCGACTGCCCGGGCCACGCGGACTACATCAAGAACATGATCACCGGCGCGGCGCAGATGGACGGCGCCATCCTGGTGGTGAGCGCGCCCGACGGCCCGATGCCGCAGACGCGCGAGCACGTGCTGCTGGCCCGTCAGGTCGAGGTGCCGGCCATGGTCATCTTCCTGAACAAGGTGGACATGGTCGCGGCGGAGGACGCCGAGCTGCTGGACCTGGTGGACCTGGAGCTGCGCGAGCTGCTCTCGAAGTTCAAGTTCCCGGGCGATGACACGCCGATCATCCGCGGCAGCGCGCTCAACGCGCTGCAGTCGCAGTCGACGGATGTCAACGCTCCCGAGTACAAGTGCATCTGGGAGCTGATGGAGGCGGTGGACAGCTTCATCCCGGAGCCGCAGCGCGAGACGGACAAGCCGTTCCTGCTCTCGATCGAGGACGTCTTCACGATCTCGGGGCGCGGGACGGTGGTCACGGGCCGCGTGGAGCGCGGGGTGATCAAGGTCGGCGAGGAAGTGGAGATCGTCGGCTTCAAGGACACGGCCAAGACGGTGGTGACCGGCGTCGAGATGTTCCGCAAGCTGCTCGACCAGGGCATCGCGGGCGACAACGTCGGCTGCCTGCTGCGCGGCATCAAGCGCGACGACGTGGAGCGCGGTCAGGTGCTGGCGAAGCCGGGCTCGATCACGCCGCACAAGAAGTTCATGGCCGAGGTCTACGTGCTGAAGAAGGAGGAGGGCGGGCGGCATACCCCGTTCTTCCAGGGCTACCGGCCCCAGTTCTACTTCCGCACCACCGACGTGACCGGAGTCTGCACGCTGCCTGAGGGCGTGGAGATGGTCATGCCGGGCGACAACATCAACCTGAAGATGGAGCTGATCACGCCGATCGCGGCGGAGAAGGGGCTCCACTTCGCGATCCGCGAGGGCGGCCGCACCGTCGGCGCCGGCGTGATCACCGAGATCCTCGAGTAGGAGCAGTTGGAGCGGCGCCGCACAGGTTGGGCAGTCGTGCGGAGCGGCCGCGACAAGGAGTAGAGGCGGGGCGTCGTCAGGCGCCCCGCCACAACTAGGGCAGTAGCTCTAATTGGTAGAGCAGCGGACTCCAAATCCGCGGGATGGGGGTTCGAATCCCTCCTGCCCTGCCGGCGCTCGGCGGGGGGCGCGGGTCGTCGCCGAGCCTGGGAATGGACGCACATGGGTAGCAATCGCTGGGTCCATATGATGTTCGCGGCCGGGGGCCTCCTCCTGGCCTTCCTGCTCGTCAAGATCACGGACTGGGTGTGGGGCTACTTCAGCAAGCCACAGGCCCTGATCGTGGATCTCGTCGGCATCGGCGGCGGCATCCTGATGGCCTTCTTGCTCTGGCGGAACCAGAACACCTTCGCCAAGGCGCAGGAGATCACGCTCGAGCTGAAGAAGGTCACCTGGCCGACCCGGAAGGAGACGACGGCCGCGACGACGGTGGTGATCGTCACCGTGATCATCGCCTCCATCTTGCTCGGAGTGTTCGATCTGATCTGGTCCTGGG
>JAKLHH010000529.1 GCA_022710245.1 Myxococcota bacterium | reverse complement strand
CCCCAGACCGCGGGCCAGACGCCACAGCTCGGCCCTCCCGGCGTCGCATTCTGCAATGCTGGCGCGGCGAGCGTCCCCCGATCGGTGCGGCATCCGGCGTGCATCTCCGTCGCTCACCACCAGCGAAGAGGCAACCGATCATGCAGACCCGCATGCTGGCCACCGCTCTGCTCGCCGTCCTCGTGGCCGCCGGATGTGAGGAGGTCCCCGACCAGCGGGGCCGGGTGCCGACCGAGCTGCCCGCCCCGCAGGGGAGCGAGAGCGGGGCCGACGGCGGACCGGGTGCGCTGGCGGACCTCGGGGCCTCCGTGAAGTCCGACCTCGGAGCCTCCGCGAAGCCCGACCACACGCTCACCCCCAAGCCCGACAGCAAGGTCACCCCCCCGCCGTCGAACCTCCCCTACGCGAAGGAGCGCCAGCTCTGCGTCGACCTGGTCAACGGCTTCCGCGCCAAGGCCGGCGTCCCCGCGCTCACCCGCCGGACCTCCAGCGAGGCCTGCGCGGACCAGCAGGCAGCGGCGGACGCGGCCTCCCAGACGCCGCACGGCACCGGCGGGCAGTGCGGCGACCGGAACCAGAGCCAGTCCGACGGCGACGGCTTCACCGTCGCGGAGCTGCTGCAGGTGAGCATCGCCGGCATGTACGCCGAGGGGCCGGGGAGCGGTCTCTCGCACGCCCACTACATGATGATGGTCAGCACCCTCTACACGCAGGTCGCCTGCGGGTTCAACGTCAGCTCGGGCCCGTTCGGTGCCTCGGTCTGGGTGGTGATTGACTACTTCTGAGCGACCGCGAGCTCAGTCCGGGATCTCGGCCTCGACCAGCTTGCCGAGGAGCTCGAGCGACTCCTGCCAGCCGAGGTGGCAGGCCTCGAGGGGGATCACCGAGGGCAGCCCCTCCTGCACCACGCTGAGCTCGGTGCCGCAGGAGACCTTCCTGAGCGAGATGGCCACCTGCATCTCCCCGGGCAGGTTCGGATCGTCGAACCTGTCCGTGTAGCGGATGCGCTCGCCCGGCGCGAGCTCGTGGTAGGTGCCGCTGAAGGAGTGTCCGCGCCCGGTCGAGAAGTTGGTGAAGCTCATGCGATAGCCGCCGCCCACCCTGGCGTCCAGGTGGTGCACCTTGGCGGTGAAGCCGTGCGGCGGCAGCCACTTCACCAGCGCGTCCGGATCCAGGAACGCGCGGTAGAGCTTCTCGGGGCTGGTGCGGAACACGCGGTACAGCCGGATAACGTTCGAAGACATGGCGCCCTTCCTTTCGTTGAAGGTCCGACCTCGAAGCGTGGAAGGTCCGCGGGGGCGGTGCAAGACTGAAGAGGCGAGCTGCGAGGGAGGCGAGCTGCGAGGGAGGCGAGCTGCGAGGGAAGGCGCGAGCCGTCAGGGAGGCGAGCCGTCAGGCAGGCGAGCCGTCAGGCAGGCGAGCCGTCAGGCAGGCGAGCTGCGAGGGGGGGCTACGTCCCCGCCGAGTAGTCGAGCGCGTAGCGCTTCTGCTCGGCGGAGAGGGCGTCGATGCCGAGCCCCATCGTCTCCAGCTTCAGCTGGGCGAGCTCCTGGTCCTGCTCCTCGGGCAGGACGTAGACCTGGCGGTCCATCGTCTTGCCGAGCTCCTTCAGGCGCTTGAGCGCGAGGAACTGGTTGGCGAAGGACATGTCCATCACCTCCGAGGGGTGGCCCTCGGCGGCGGCGAGGTTGACCAGCCGGCCCTTGGCGAGCACGAAGACGCGGCGGCCGTCGGCGAGCGTGTACTCCTCGTTGTTCGCGCGGATCTCGCGCACGCTCTTCGCCTGCTTGCCGAGCTCGACCAGGTTGATCTCGCAGTCGTAGTGGCCCGTGTTGCAGACGATGGCGCCGTCCTTCATGGTGCGGAAGTGCCGCTCCACGATGACGTCCTTCATCCCCGTCGCGGTGATGAAGATGTCGCCGACCTTGGCGGCCTCGTCCATCGTCATCACGCGGAAGCCCTCGAGGGTCGCCTTCAGCGCGGCGGTCGGCTTGACCTCGGTGACGATCACGTTGGCGCCCATCCCCTTGGCCCGCATGGCGCAGCCACGGCCGCAGTGCCCGAAGCCAGCGACGACGAAGTTCTTGCCGGCGAAGAGGACGCTGGTCGCGCGCAGGATGCCGTCGAGCGACGACTGGCCGGTGCCGTAGACGTTGTCGAAGTCCCACTTGGTCTCGGCGTCGTTCACCGCGATGACCGGGTAGAGGAGCGCCTTGTCGTTCGCCATCGCGCGCAGGCGGTGCACGCCGGTGGTGGTCTCCTCGGTGCCGCCGATGACGCCCGCGGCGAGGGCCTTGTGCTTGCTGTGCACGCGGAAGATCAGGTCGGCGCCGTCATCGAGCGTCAGCGTCGGCTTGAACTCCAGGGTCTTGTCGATGCACCAGTAGAACTCCTCGGTGCTCATCCCGTGCCAGGCGTAGATCGAGATCCCGTCGTCGGCGAGGGCGGCGGCGACGTCGTCCTGCGTCGAGAGCGGGTTGCAGCCCGACCAGCTCACCTCGGCCCCGGCGGCGCGCAGCGTGCGCACGAGCACCGCGGTCTCCTTGGTGACGTGGAGGCAGCCCGCGATGCGCATGCCCGCGAGCGGCTTCGACTCGGAGTACTTGCGCCGGAGCGCCATCAGCACCGGCATGCGCGACTCGGCCCACTCGATGCGGAGCTTGCCCGCGTCCGCCAGCTTCAGATCAGCGACCTTGTAGTTCATCGGAGTCTCCTCGAAGGACGCCACTCCCGTAGCCCGGATCAGAGGGCAAGTCAAGGCACGCGCCCTACGCGCCCTCCCACGCGCCTGACCGGGTGACCTCGGTCCGGCACCGGCCGCACCGGCCGGGTGGCGCCGCATGGGAGGCACGTGCCAAGATGCCGCGGTGGTCATCGCGCGCTACCTGACGCGGGTCCTCCTCGGGCGGCTCCTCTGGACGCTGCCCGCGCTGGTCCTCGTCTACCTTGCCTTCGACCTCGGCGATCAGGGGCGCCGCCTCGCCGCCGAGCTCGGCTGGCGGCCGGTGCTGCTGGCGAGCGCGCTCCACCTGCCGCTGGTGGCCGTGCAGGTCCTGCCCGCCGCGCTGCTCCTCGCGCTGCTCCTCGGCCTCTCACGTCTCCGCCACGCGGGCGAGCTCGACGCGCTGGTGGTGGCCGGCGCCGGTCCGCTCCGCCTGGCCGGGCCGCTCCTCGCCAGCGGCGCGCTGGCGGCCGCGCTCGCGCTGGCGCTCGACGAGGGGCTCGCGGCCCGTTGCGAGGCGTGGGCCGACGCGCTGCTCGGCGTCCACCGCGCGTCCGCGCTGACCGGCGCGCAGCCGCCTCCGCGCTGGCTGCGGCAGGGGCGCTGGCTCGTCGGGCTCGAGCCCGAACCCGCGGGCCGGCCACCGCGGGCCACCGCCCTCGAGGTCGAGGGCAGCCGCGCGCTGCGCCGGATCGACGGCCGCCTCGAGGAGCGCGGCCTCAGCGGCGTGGAGACCCGCTTCGCCGCCGGGCTGCAGGCAGACCCGCCGCGGCTCGCGCTGGCCCCCCTCTGGCGCGAGGCCGCGGTCCGTCCCGAGGCGCAGGGCTTCCTCGCGCTGCGCTCGCGGCTGCGGGCGCTGGCGGCCGCCGGGCAGCCGCGCCCGGCCGAGGAGCTGGTGCTCCACTCCCGGCTCACCCATCCGCTGCTCAACCTGGTCGTCGCGCTCCTCGCCTGGCCCTTCGCGCTCGGGGCGCACCGCCGCGCGCTCCTCGCCGATCTGCTGCGCGGGCTGGGCCTGCTGGGGGGGCTCTGGTGCCTGCTCGCGGCGGGCTGGCTGGCCGCCCGCGCGGGCTGGCTCTCGCCCGCGGCCGGCGCGTGGGCGCCGCTCGGCGTGGCGCTCGGGCTGGTCGCGCTCCTCCTCGCTGCCACCTCGCTTGGCCGGCGGCCCAAGGTGCGGTAGAGTCGGCTACACTCAGCTACACTGAGGAGCGTCCGCCGCTTGGGCTTCATCATCTTCATCCAGAGCCCCGACTCCGAGCCGCGCGAGATGCGGCTTGTCGAGGGGGAGACCTACCTCGGTCGCGACCCTGCCAACACGCTGGTGCTCGAGGGACGCGGCGTCTCGCGCCGGCACGCGAAGTTCGTCTGCGGCGGGGAGCGCCTGACGCTGATCGACCTCGGCTCCACCTACGGCACCCGCGTCAACGATGTCACCACGCTCCGCCGCGAGCTGGTCGAGGCGGACGAGGTCACGATCGGCGTGCACAAGCTGAAGGTGAAGCACATCGACGACTCGCCCGCCGCGCAGCTGCCGACGCTGGAGGCCACCATCCCCTCGGCGGCCCCCTACTTCAGCGAGGAGGTCACGCAGGCGCCGGGCGGCGGTGGCGGTGGCGGTGGCGCGGGCGGCGGCTTCGACGTCCACCAGCGCAAGACGCTGCAGATGAACCGCAGCGCGATCCAGTTCGTCCTCGACAACCCGACCGACAGCGGGCAGGCGGTCAAGGTGCTCGCGCGCCACGACAGCGACCTGATGAAGGCGGTCAAGCGGTTCGGGACGGGCTCGGGTCCGATCCTGCAGGGGCAGAAGACGCAGCCGCCGCGCGGCACGGACTACCAGGCGCTGGTGCTGATGTACCGGGTCAGCGAGCTCCTCGTGGCGGCGCGCGACCTGGAGGACTTCCTCAACCAGATGGCCGACCTCGTCCTCGAGGAGGTGCGGGCCGACACGGTGGTCCTCCTCAGCCTCGGTCCTGGCAACGAGCTGGTGCCCCAGGTGATCCGCCACCGCGGCACGCTCACGGCGGGGGAGGTCCCCATCAGCCGCGGGATCATCGACCGCGTGCTGCACGACCGCGTCGCGGTGATGAGCAACGACGTCGGCCACGACGAGCGCATCAAGTCGGGCCAGAGCGTGATGCTCTACAAGATCCGGGCGGTCGTCGCGCTGCCGCTCACCGTGCGCGGCGAGCTGCGCGGGGTCCTCTACCTCAGCCGCTCGGGGCTGCAGACGTTCTCCTCCGCCGACGCGGACCTGATGAGCGCGCTGGTGGCGCTGGTGGCGAGCGGGCTCGAGCGCGCCGAGCTGAAGGAGCGCGTCGACGACGAGAAGCAGCGTCGCCGGGCGCTCGAGCGCTTCCACCCGCCCGAGGTGGTGGAGCGGCTCGATGACGCGCAGGCGGGCGAGGCCTCGCTGCAGGAGCACCAGGCGACGGTGCTCGTCTGCGAGCTCTCGGACTTCGCCTCGCTGGTGAGCCGCGTGCCGCCGCGTCAGCTGGCGACGGTGCTGCACGAGTACTACGAGCTCCTCTACGAGCGCGTCTTCTCGAACGGCGGCAGCCTGGTGAAGCTCCACGACGGCTGGGCCTGCGCGCTCTTCGGCGCGCCCCACTCACCCGATCGCGACGCGGTCTGGGCGGTGGAGACGGCCAAGGAGCTGGCCGACGAGTTCGAGTCGATCGCGGTGCTCTGGCCCGGCTCGCAGACCATCACGCTGCGCTGCGCGCTGGACAGCGGGAACGTGGTCTCCGGCGTCCTCGGCTCCGCCGAGCGCCTGGAGTACGTGGCGCTGGGCCTGCCGATCACCGCCGCGGCGGAGCTCGCGCGTCGGGCCGAGGGCGGGATCCTGCTCTCCGAGCGCACCTGGGCGGAGCTCCCGCAGGCGCGCTACCGCGTGACCGAGGTCAGCCCGGCCAGCCCGTCGGGTTCGGCGGCGGCGCTGCGGGTCTTCTCGCTGCAGCCCTAGTCCCAAGACAAGCGCATCTCGCCTACTGCTGCGGGCGATACCGTCGGCGATGCGGCGTCGCACCTCCTCGGCGTACCGCAAAGTAGGCCTACTGCTGCGGGCGATACCGTCGGCGATGCGGCGTCGCACCTCCTCGGCGTACCGCAAAGTAGGCCTTCGTCGGAGCTCCTTGCCTCCCCTCGGTCTCCCCCGCCTCGCTACGGCTCATGCGCT
>JAKLHH010000528.1 GCA_022710245.1 Myxococcota bacterium | reverse complement strand
GGCCGCGGCCTCGACCCGCGCCAGGTCTCCTGGGTGATGGTGCTGATCCCGACCATCAACCTGCTGATGCCGCCGCTCTGGGGGACCCTCGCCGACGCGCTGCAGGCGCGCCTCGCGCTGCTCCGGGTGGCCGCCTTCGGCGCCGGGCTCGCCGCGCTGCTCCTGCTCCCGCCCTGGGGCTTCGCCGGCAGCCTCCTCGCGCTCGGCGCCTTCTCGATCTTCCGCGCGCCGATCCCCGCCCTGGCCGACGCCGCGACCTGCGCTGCCCTCGAGGGCCGCGAGGCCGCCTATGGCCGCGTGCGGGTCTGGGGCTCGGTGGGCTTCGCGCTCTTCGCCTTCGGCCTCGGCCAGCTGCATGGGTCCCGCTCGCCGCAGCTCCTGGTCTCGGTCACCGCGCTCATCTACCTCGCCTCGGGCGCGGTCGCGCTGCTGCTGCCCTCGGCGCCGCTCCGCCGCGAGCGCGGCGTCCTCGGCGAGGCGCTCGCCCAGGTGGCCCGCGCGCCGATGCTCCTCCTCCTCGCCGGCAGCGCCGCCTACTACTTCGCCCACGCGATCTTCGACGGCTTCTTCAGCCTGCACTGCCAGCGGCTCGGCCTCGGCGACGACTTCGTCGGTCGCGCCTGGGGGCTGGCGGTCGCCGTCGAGGTGCTGGTCATGTTCACCCTGCCCCCGCTCCTCGAGGGCCGGCGCCCGGCGCCGCTCCTCGCCGGCGCGGCGGTGGTGGCCGGGCTGCGCTGGCACCTCCTCGCCGTGGTGCGGGCGCCCGCGCTCCTCCTCGCGCTGCAGGCGCTGCACGGGATCACCTTCGGGCTCTGGTACCTCGCGCTGGTGCAGCAGGTGCAGCGCGGCGCGCCGGAGCGGCTGCGCACCAGCCTGCAGTCCATCTCGGCGGGCTCCCTCGGGCTCGGCTCGGTGACCGGCTACCTGGTCGGCGGCTGGCTCTTCGCGAGGGGCGGCGGCCCGCTCGCCTTCGAGGCGGCCGCGCGCGGCAGCCTGGCGGCGCTCGCCTGCTATGCGGCGCTGATGCTGGTCGAGGGGCGGGGTCGTCGGGGCAGGGCGAGCTAGACAGGGCGGGTGACGGTGAGGTCTTCGTGCTGGCTGTCTTCGATGGCCGCCGTGATCTCGAAGACGTGCTGCTCGAGCGGCTGGTGCGGAGCCGCGAGCGGTGAGCCCGCTCTACGCCGCGGCCTTCTTCTTGTTCGGGCGCTCGAGGCCGTAGCCCTTCTTGCGGTCGATCGCGCGGAGCGCGAAGGCGAGCAGCACCGCGCAGGCGCCGAGACCCGCGAAGACCAGCATCGGCACCGTGTAGCTGTAGACCGCGCTGGCGTCGCCCGCCTTGACCCGCTCGGCCACGCCCGGGTTGACCGCCTCGAGCACCACGCCGATCAGCCAGGGGAAGAACATCAGCCCGATGTTCTGGATCCAGAAGACCAGCGCGTAGGCGGAGCCGAGGTAACGCTCCTCGACGATCTTCGGCACCGAGGGCCACATCGAGGCGGGGATGAGCGAGAAGGAGATCCCGAGGACCACGATGGAGCCCACGGCGATCCCCATGTTGAGCGGGACCAGCGCGAAGGTGAGGTGCGCGAGCATGAGCAGCGCCGAGCCGAAGATCATCAGCGTGGCGCCCTTGCCCTTGGCGTCGAGGTAGCCGCCGATGATCGGCGTCAGCACGATGGTCCCCACCGGCAGGAGCCCGGAGATCATCCCTCCCACCTCGGCGCTGACCCCAAGCTTGTTCTGCATCATGTTGACGGCGTACTTCAGGAACGGGAAGACGCCCGAGTAGAAGAGGACGCAGAGGAGCGAGATGATCAGGAAGCCCGGGTTGGTGATGATCTTGCCGAGGTCCTTCAGGTGGAACTCCTCGGTCGGGTCACCGCCCTCCTTGCCCTTGCCGGTCTGCCGGTCGTACTTGCGGTCGAAGAAGGTGTAGACGAGGAAGGTGAGGAAGCCCATCGTGAGCAGCGCGAGGCCGAGGTAGAGCGGCCGCAGCACCTGCCCGCTGGTCACCCCGTTCACCACCTTCACGCCCGCGATCGGCGCCGAGAAGAAGAAGGCGAGCGAGGCGCCGAGCCGCGCCGTCGCGAGCTGCATGCCCATCGCCAGCGCGAGCTCGCGTCCGGTGAACCACTTGACGATCGCGCGCGAGGCGGTGATCCCGCACATCTCGACGCCGATGCCGAAGATCGCGTAGCCGAGCGCGGCGAGCTTGGCGGTGGCCGGCATCGAGGTCCAGAACGAGGAGAGCAGCTCGTGGCCCGGGCCGCCCGAGCTGAAGGTCGGCGAGAGCGCGTAGGCCTTGAGCAGCGCGCCGGTCACCATCACGGCCGAGGACATCAGACCGGTGAAGCGGATCCCCATCTTGTCGAGGATGATGCCCGAGAGGATGAGGAAGCCGGCGACGTTGAGCATGTACTCGGAGCCGGAGAAGAAGCCGTAGTTCGACGGGCTCCAGCGGTAGTCCTTCTCGAGGAGCGACTGCAGCGGCGCGATCATGTCGACGAAGTAGTACGCCGCGAGCATGGTCAGCGAGACCAGGAAGAGGCAGGCCCAGCGGATGGCCTTGGAGTCGGCGAGCGTGGTCTGCGGTGGGGTGCTGGTCTTCGGCGCGGTCTCGGTCATGGGATCAGGTCCCTGCGCTTGGTGTGGGCGTACCGTACCCGATCCGAGGCGAGGCGGGAAAGGCTTTCGCACGCTTGGGGGACCGGTTCCGCGAGCGGGCTCGGCCGCGCGCGCTCCGGCCAGGAGTGACCGGACGGACGACCACGCCGCTTGCTTTCTGAGGCCACGGTCTCAAGAAACTGAGTCGCAGCTGTCTCGGAGGACGGCGGCGCGCCCCTCATCCCCGCGTCCTTGCTGGACGGCTCCTGCGGGGCGGACCGGGCACGCGAGGTGCATCCGGGCTCCGCCATGTTCATCGCCTCGAGAGCGGATCACCCGAGGGCCCTGCTCCTCCTTCTCGCGGGGATGGCTGCGTGCGCGCCGGGGCGCTCGCCAGCGACGACGGCTGACGGAGGGGGCGACCTCTCCGCGCCGCTACGGGCAGACAGCCACGTCGAGGACGCTTGCAGCACCAAGGGAAAGCTGGCCCCCGAGGTGGCGGCGAGGCTCGACACGCTCCAGGCGCGCCTGGTGGGACGTCCGCCCATCCTGGAGCTGCTCTCCGCGCTCTCCTGCGCCGCCGGGTTGCCTGGCCTGAAGATCCCCGAGCAGCTTCAGCTGCTCTCGCTGGCCGGCGCCACGAACCCGGTGCTCGGAGTGCCGGCCCGCAAGGTGCTCACCGCGCTCGTTCACCGCGAGGACTTTGCCCACGCCGACGCGGCGGCGCAGACCAAGGCACTACGCCAGCTGCTCGTCGAGCAGCCGTGGCTGGAGGATGTGCTGGTCATCCCGGACGCGCTCTACGCAGGACGGACGCAGGGATCCTCGATCAAGGGCCCCGTTCAGGTGACGCACACCTTCGGGCTGCAGGAGATCACGGCCGCGGCGCTCGAGTACCAGGTCCTGCTGGCGCACGGTGAGACGGTCCTGGTCTACCTGGCCGCGGGGATGAGCCAGAGCGACCTCCAGGACTGCCCGAGCATCGCCGAGCTCGCGACAGCGATCGCGACCCTCCCTCCCGGGTGGACGCCGGTCCTCACCGTGCTCGAGGTCCTCACCACGCTCGTTGAAAACGGTGGCTTCATGGGCGTGCTGGACTGGCACGCCGTCTGGGCGCAACCCTGGGGCAAGGGAAGGCAGTCGACCCTGAACTCGGCGCTGGCCCACGAGGTGGGTCATCTGCTGAGCCTCTCCGCGTGGGGCTTCTCGTCGTGGGAGGACAGCGCCCCCGAGTGGGCATCATGGAAGGCCGCGGTCGAGCAGGATCAGCTCCACGTCTCGAAGTACGCACGCACACTCCTGGCCGATGATGTGGCCGAGACGCTCTCGCTCTGTGCGGCCGTGAGCGGCACGCTCTACGAGCAGGAGCTGCGCGAGCTCCTTCCCGCGCGGGCCGCGCTGATCGGCGAGCTGATGTCCGGCCTGTAGCAGCACCTCGCCACCCTCGAGAGGTCGACGCCGCCAGACCTGCAGAGAGGGGGAGCTCAGAGAGCCAGCCTCCCGGAGGGCGCTCAGCCCCGCGCGCCCTGCTCCAGCTCGCGCGCCTCGGCCATCGCCTCGCGCTCGAGCGTGACGGGGAAGCGATCGTGGAGCGGGCTCAGGCGCCAGCCCGCGCGCGCCGCCCAGTAGAAGCAGCGGGTCAGCGGGCGCAGCACGCCGGTCATCCGCGAGGCCTCGTCGAGCTCGACGGCGAGCGGCCGGTCGAAGCCGCCGGCGAGCCCGCAGACGAAGAAGCAGATGAAGAAGGAGACCAGGCTGGCGGCGAAGAAGAACCCGATCACCTGCCAGCGGCCGGAGAGCGCGAGCGCGTGGTCGGCGAGCCGCAGGACGCCGAAGTTGGCGAGCCCGGCCAGCGCCGGCGCGACCAGCATCTGCCAGGGAAAGAGGCGGAGCCTGACGATCAGCCGGTGGTTGAGCGTCCAGGCGACCCCCACCTTGAGCGCGATGGTGATGAGGAGCGCGAGGTAGAAGCCGAAGAACTGCCAGCGCGGGATGAGGATGTAGAAGAGCCCGATGCGGAGCGCCTGCTCGCCGCCGAGGACCCAGGCGAAGAGCCCGGGCCGCCCGGCGCCCTTCTGCAGCATGTCGCTCAGCCAGGCGGGCGCGTAGAAGACGGCGATGCCGGCGGCGATGGCGATGTAGTCCGCGGCGCGCGCCCACTGCGGGTCCATCGCGCTCCGGATGAAGCTCGGCCCGAGCGCCCAGAGCAGGCTCATCCCGATCGCGGTGTAGAGGAAGCCCACCTGGAGGAAGCGCACCAGGTAGTACTGGCTCAGCCGCTGCTTGCCGTTGCCGTGGCTCTCGCTGAGCGCGGCCATCGCGGTCTCGAAGAAGCGGTAGGCGATGGGGAAGAGGAACATCAGGTTGTAGTGGATCTGCCCCTGGATGCCGAGCCACTCGGTGTAGTTGAGGAGCAAGACCGAGATGACCACGCGATCGATGGTCATCGCCGCGCGGAAGAAGGCCTGTCCGGCGACGACCTTGAGGCCGTAGCGGAGCATGCGCAGCGCCGTCTCCCGGGTGAAGTGCGCGAGGAAGAGCGGCGTCAGCCGCAGCCCGACGCGGCGGTAGAGGACGACGCCGATCCCGAAGGAGACGATGGTCGAGACGTAGAAGCCGACCCCGATCCCGATCGCGGCGCCGAAGGCCTCGCCGTACTCCGGGTGGGCGGCGCCCCAGGCGCGAAAGAGCAGGACGAAGGGGATCTGCAGGCCGAAGCGGAGCACCCAGTCGGAGAGGAGGTCGAGCCCGATGTTGAGGTCGAAGCGCTGGTAGGCCTGGAAGAAGAAGGTCACCACGTTGAAGAAGCCCGGGTACTGGCTGAGCGCGATCAGGATGACGAAGCTCGAGGAGAACCCGTAGCGCGTGTGAGGCAGGACCAGGGTCGCGATGAGCCCGGCGAGGGTCACCTGCACGAGGCCGGTGAGGATCTGCCACCAGACGAAGAACTGCGCCGAGCGCAGCGCCTCGCCCGGCTCCTTCAGCCGGTACTCGGCGAAGTACTTCACGAAGGCGACGAAGGTGCCGGCGTCGAAGAGGAACCAGGCGATCTGCAGCGCCTCCCAGGCGAAGTCCCAGATCCCCTTCGCCTGCGGGAAGGGCTGCACGTCGTTCGGGATGAGGATGTTGGTGACGTAGTAGTAGGGCGCGAAGAGGAGGAACATCGCCGCGGTGAGCGTGAGGAAGCCGGCGAGGGGGCGCGTGAAGCCGACGCGGCTCCAGGCGCTCGCCGCGGCCGTCCCCGATGCGGCGGTGGAGGCGTCCGCGCGGGGCATGAAGCGCTCCAGCTCCTCGGGGTGGCG
>JAKLHH010000527.1 GCA_022710245.1 Myxococcota bacterium | reverse complement strand
GCCTCTACGTGGCGGTGATGGCGCCCCTCTTCCTCCTCAACCTGGTGCTGCCCGTCCTCGGCCAGCTGCTGCTCCTCGTGGTGGGCGGCTACCTGACCGCGATCTTCTTCGGCGTGAGCTACCTCGACTACTGCATGTCGCGGCGCGAGTGGACCCTCGGCCAGAAGTGGGAGGCGCTCCGCCAGCACCAGGCGCTCGCCTTCGGGCTGGGCGGCACGCTCGCGCTCGCGCTGCTGGTGCCCGTGGTCGGGCTCCTCTGCGTGCCCATGGCCGCCGTCGGGGCCACGCTGCTGTTCTGTGATCTGGAGCAGGCGGGGGCCTTCGGGCCGGCGCCGGAGCTGGCGGCCATCCCGCCCGCGACGGCCGCGGCCACCGCCCCGGCGACCGCCGAGCCAGCCACCCCGGCGACCGCGCCGGTCGCGCCTTCTTTTGCCGCCGGGCCCGCCGAGCCCGCTCCCGCCCCCGCCGAGCCCGCCCCTGCCCCCGCCGAGCTCGCCCCTGCCCCCGCCGAGCCCGCCTCTGCCGCCGAGGGAGATGCCAGCCGCGTCCTCGAGGACCTGGCGCAGGGGCCCAGCGACGAGTGAGCCTCGCGTCGTCCGGGGACGCGTGGTATAAGTCGACGCGCCATGCCGGCTCCCATCATCAGCTTTCGCAAGGTGAGCAAGCGCTACCGCACCGGCAAGGTCGAGACGCAGGTCCTGCACGAGGTCGACCTGGAGATCCAGCAGGGTGAGCTGGTCGCCATCGTCGGAACCAGCGGCTCCGGCAAGACCACGGTGCTCAACGTGATCGGAGGGCTCGACCGCAACTTCACCGGCGAGGTGACGGTGGACGGCCACGACCTCGCGCGGCTCTCGGACGCCGAGCTCAGCCACCTGCGCAACGAGAAGGTCGGGTTCGTCTTCCAGCACTTCAACTTGCTGGAGCACCTGAGCTGCGCCGAGAACGTGGCCATCCCGTCCATCTTCTCGCGCAGGACCATGCCCGACGCGCAGGAGCGCGCGCGGCGCGCGCTGGAGCGGGTAGGGCTCGGCGCCCGCGCCGGCGATCTGCCCTCGAACCTCTCGGGCGGCCAGAAGCAGCGGATCGCCATCGCCAGGGCGCTCTTCAATCAGCCCAAGCTGCTCCTCTGCGACGAGCCGACCGGCAACCTCGACTCGCGCACCGGACAGCAGATCATCGACCTCTTCACCACGCTCAACCGCGAGGATGGCATCACGCTGGTCATCGTCACGCACGAGTCGCGGGTCTCCTCGGCCGCGCACCGCGTGGTGCGCCTGGAGGACGGCCGCGTCACCAGCACCAGCGGACCCATCGGCGTCGACGCGGCGGCCCAGGCGGCGGCTGCGTCGACCGCCGGCGCGGCAGCGGCCGAGGGAGGCAGCGGCGCGGGCGACGGCCCCACGGTGGAGGGCGCATGAGCCGCACCCAGCTCGGACGGCTCGTCCGGCAGAACCTCCGGCGCAACCTCGGGCACAACATCCTCTCGGCGATCGGCATCGTCGTCGGCATCGCCGCCTTCACCTTCTTCCTCGCCCTCGACGGCGGCGTGCGGCGCGTGGTGCTCGGCGAGATCTTCCCCGTCGATCGCATCGAGGTGATCCCGCCCAAGTCGACCATCTTCGGCACCGCTCGCGCGCTCACCGACGACGTCGTCGGGCGGCTGCGCAACCCGCCCGCCGAGCTCGGCGTCAAGCCGAAGGCCGTCTACGCCAAGATGAAGCTCGCCTTCCCGTCACGCGGCTGGGGCGGCAAGAACTTCCTCCGGCGCGAGCGCGACTTCTATTTCGAGATCAGCGGCTTCTGCGACGGCGTCGACGAGGGGATCATGCAGGGCGAGGTCTCGCCCCCCTTCACCTTCGAGGACTGGCTGAGCAAGCACAAGGCCTCGCGCTGCGGGCCGGGCAACGCCTGCGCGCCAGGCTTCTACTGCGCCTGGGACGTCAACGAGTGCCACCCCTACATCCCCGTGATGATCTCGCGCCACATGATCGAGCTCTACAACGGCTCCATCGCCGCGACGCACCCGGGGCTGCCGAAGATCCCGAACTTCGTCACCAGCATCTTCCGCGGCAAGACGTTCACCATCGAGCTCGGCCGCTCGTACCTGGGGAGCGCGGCGCGGCAGGGCGGGGCGCCGGTGCAGCGCCAGCTGCAGCTCGTCGGGATCAGCGACAAGGCCGTCCCGCTCGGCATCACCATCCCGATCGGCTACGTCAAGGCCTGGAACCGCCGCTACGCGGGCGAGACCGAGGCGACCAACTACTCGAGCGTGGTGCTGATCGTCGAGTCGAAGCGCGACATCACGCAGCTCGCGGCCTACGCGAAGAGCCTCGGCTTCGACCTGGCCGAGAGCGAGGGCGAGAAGGTGGGTCTCTTCATCACGCTGGCGACGGTGCTCTTCGCGCTGATCAGCGTGATCATCATCGGCATCGCCGCGATCAACATCTCGCACACGTTCATGATGGTCATCTCGGAGCGGCGCTGGGAGATCGGTGTGCTGCGCGCGGTGGGCGCCACGCGCGGGCACATCCGGCTCGTCATCCTGGGAGAGGCGGCGGTGGTCGGGCTGATCAGCGGCGGGCTGGGTCTGCTCCTCGCGTGGGCCGCGGCGAGCGGCTGTGACTGGTACTCCGCGCACCGCATCCCGGACTTCCCGTTCAAGCCCGAGACCTACTTCGCGTTCACGCCCGGGCTGATCGGCGCCTCGATGGGCTTCGCCGTGCTCTTCTGCCTGTTCGGCGCCTTCCTGCCAGCGCACCGCGCCGCGCGCATGCAGCCGGCCGCCGCGCTCGCGCAGCACTAGCTCCCCGCCTTCTGCTCCTTCTGCTCCTTCTGCTCCTTCTGCTCCTTCTGCTCCGTCCCTCCGCCTGCTTCCCCGGGCTCCCTGGCGCGGCGCTCTCCTGGCTCCCTGGCGCGGCGCTCCCTCGCCAGTCCAGCCCGGGCCCCGCCTCGATCAGCCCAGCGGGGAGCCCCAAGCGAGCATCAACGCGTGCCTCGCCCCGGCGCACCTCTCGAGCGCAGGCGCTCCTGCACCGGGCCGCGTCGCGGGAGTGGCGCGCGGCGAGACGCACGAGCCGAGGCTCGCGAGCAGCCTCGCAGCGCCACTGAACAGGAGCCAGAGCTCCCCGCTGGGGTGAGCGAGGCGTGCCGGCGCCAGCCGGCAGCCCGGGCGGTGAACCTTCGACGAGTCGGTGCTGAGGTGAGCTGAGGGGCGGGGCGGGCTACTCGACGATCTCCCCATCATCCGGCCCGAGCGCTCCGTCCTCGATGGCCTCGCCGAGCAGCTGCCGCGCGCGCCCGAACTGCACCTCGGGCACCGCGACGAAGACCTGTCCGACGCTCACGGACGGCGTGGGGAAGGCGTGGCTGGCCCGGTCGTGCACGTACCCTTCGACCCCGTCCAGGATGACGGTGCAGACCCGGTCGGCCACCTCGCGGCTGGCGCAGCGGTAGACCTCCACCAGGTCCTCGGGGAGCGGGGCGGCGTCTCGGGGATCCTCCGGCAAGCTGGCCACCAGAGGGACGTGGCAGTCGGCGCACTCCTGGATTCCTTCCCGGTACTCGGCCCTGCAGCTTGGACAGTAGGACATGGCGCAAACCGTACCATGGAAGGGCGGTCCAGGCCACCGGATGTGCCAGGGCGGCCGGCGCCACGCCAAGGAGTAAACTTGCCTGGCATCTCCTTGACTTACCAGATTGCCTGCGATAGCTTGAGTGGTCCTCGTAGCCCGCGACCTATCGCTCAGGGGCCCCGACGGTGAAGAGGCCTATTCCCTTCGGCAAATACTACCTCCTCGAGCGCATCAACGTGGGAGGCATGGCCGAAGTCTTCAAGGCCAAGACCTTCGGCGTGGAGGGCTTCGAGCGTCTGCTGGCGGTCAAGCGCATCCTCCCGAACATCGCTGAGGACGAAGAGTTCATCACGATGTTCATCGACGAGGCGAAGATCGCCGTCCAGCTCAACCACGCGAACATCGCCCAGATCTTCGACCTCGGGAAGGTCGACGAGAGCTTCTTCATCGCCCTCGAGTACGTACACGGCAAGGACCTCAGGGCCATCTTCGACCGCTGCCGCTCGCTGAACGAGGCGATGCCGATCCCGCAGTCCTGCTTCATCATCATGAAGGTCTGCGAGGGGCTCGACTACGCGCACAACAAGCGCGACTCCGCCGGCCGGGAGATGAGCCTCGTCCATCGGGACGTGAGCCCGCAGAACGTGCTCATCTCCTACGAGGGCGAGGTGAAGCTGGTCGACTTCGGGATCGCCAAGGCCGCGGGCAAGGCGTCCAAGACGCAGGCCGGCATCCTGAAGGGCAAGTTCGGCTACATGTCCCCCGAGCAGGTGCGCGGGCTGCCGCTCGACCGGCGCTCCGATATCTTCTCGGTCGGCATCGTCCTCTACGAGCTCCTCACCGGGGAGCGGCTCTTCACCGGCGAGAGCGACTTCTCCACGCTGGAGAAGGTGCGCAACGTCGAGATCCTGCCGCCGTCGACCTACAACCGGAAGATCCCCGAGCAGCTCGAGCAGATCGTGCTGAAGGCGCTCGCCAAGGACGTCGAGGACCGCTACCAGAACGCGATCGACCTGCACGACGACCTGCAGGCGTTCATGTACACCTCGGGCGACTTCTACTCGCGCAAGGACCTCGCTGGCTGGATGAAGCGGACCTGGGCGCGGGAGATCGAGGAGGAGGGGCGCAAGCTCGAGGAGTACCGCCAGGTGCGAGCCCCGGATCCGCGCCAGCCGCCGCCGCCACCCCCGACGGTGAGCGGGCCACGCACCAAGCCGCCGGCGCTGCCGGGGAGCAACGGCCGCCCCTCGCGGACCTCGACGCCGACCCCTGACATCGTGCCCTCCGCGGCCGCGCTGCAGTCGATCGGCGCGGCGCCGCCGGCAGCCTCGGCGCCCGGGCTGACCTGGGATGACGAGGAGGTCGAGACCCAGATCTATGACAACCCGCGTCCGTCGGGCGAGCACGGCGCCGAGGCCGCGCTCGCGGCGAACGCGATCCCCGAGCCCGAGCCGGACACCGCCGAGCTGCTCCCGCCGCCCGTGAGCGAGCCGGCGGCCGAGCCGGAGCCGCTGGCGCCGCTCCCGTCGGTGCGTCGTTCGCCCAGCGTGCAGACCCGGCCGACACCGATGCCGATGGTGGTGCCGCGCGAGCCGGTGCCGGAGCCGAGGCGGAGCCGCCTCGCGCTCTGGCTCACCATCGCGCTCCTCGCCACCGTGGTCTGCGGCGGGGTGATCGCCTACTTCCTGCTGGCGACGAAGCGGCCGGGGAGCGTCGTGATCACCGCCACCCCGGCGGACGTGGAGGTCTACCTCGACGGCAAGAAGCAGCCAGCCGCGGGGACGCCGTACACGATCCGCAGCCTCAAGCCGGGCTTCTACGTCGTCTCCCTCGAGAAGCGCGGCTTCGACCGCTGGTCCCAGACGGTCGAGGTGAAGCCGCAGGAGACGGTGCGCCTGACGCCGTCCCTCGAGGCGCTCGCCAGCGGCACGGTGGAGCTGCGCACGACCCCCGGCGAGGCAGAGGCCTCGCTCGACGGCCGCAAGCTCAATGGCCGCACGCCGATGCGGATCAGCAAGATCATCCCCGGCAAGCACTCCATCGAGGTGCGCAAGCCGCCGTTCCAGCCCTGGGTGCAGACCTTCGAGATGAAGCCCGACGGGGTGGTGCAGCTGAACGCGAAGCTGCTCCCGCTCGAGGTCGCGGTGAAGATCACCAGCCAGCCCAAGGGCACGGCCTCCCTCGAGAGCCAGGGCGAGGCGAAGGAGCTGGGGCCGACGCCGGTCACGACCAAGGTGAACCCCGCGCACGCCACGACAGTGATCGTGAAGAAGGACGGCTACCGGAGCTGGACCAAGGCGCTCACCTTCGACGGGGAGGACGCGCTGCAGGTCGACGC
>JAKLHH010000526.1 GCA_022710245.1 Myxococcota bacterium | reverse complement strand
TGCCCGCCACCGCCCGACGTGCGGGGCGCCGCTGCAGTTGTTGGTCGCGGCCGCTGCCCGCCACCGCCCGACGTGCGGGGCGCCGCTGCAGTTGTTGCCGCTGCCCGCCACCGCCCGACGTGCGGGGCGCCGCTGCAATCAGCGCAGGCGCTTCCAGCTCGCGGCGGGGCGCCGCTGCAATCAGCGCAGGCGCTTCCAGCTCGCGGCGAAGCGCGGCTGGAGGGAGCTGCGTCCGATCAGGACCTTGCCCTCCAGCCAGAAGAGGTGGTGCTCGGGATCGAGGGCGCCGGCGGGCAGGGGCCAGCTCAGGTCGCCGTCCTTGTCGCCGAGGACGAGGAGCACGACCAGCTGGGAGGTGCGGCCGAGCTGCTCCATGAAGGCGAGGCCGCCCCCGTCCGGGGACCAGGAGAGCTCGCCGACGATCTTGCGCTTGCCGGTGGCCGCTCCGGGCCTCGGCCAGATCGCCTGTCCGCTCACCAGCACCTGCTCGGCGCCGCGCTTGCCGCTCACGTAGGCGAGCTGCTTGCGGCCCGGCGACCAGACGAAGCGGCTGCCGCGCAGGACCTTCAGCACCTCGCCGGTGGTCACCGAGTGGATGACGTAGGCGTCGCCCGACGCGTCGCTCGGGGCGAGGTAGGCGAGCTGCTCGTTGTCGACCCAGTCGAGGTCGCTCGGGCGGCCGGGACGGTAGGCGGGGAACTCGTTGACCGAGTCGCCGCGGAGGTTGCGGATGACCACGTGGTAGAGGTCGGCGGGCAGGGCGGGCGCGCCGGCGGAGGCGCTCCGCGAGCGTCCGGGCTTGGCCGGCTTGCTGGCGAGGCCGAGGCTGGAGAGCGGCGCGGAGCGCACGTCCTTGCGCAGGTAGGCAAAGCGCTGGCCGTCGGGCGCCCAGAGCATCTCGTCGCGGCCCACCTCGGCGATCGCCCACTCGCGGCCGCCCTCGCGCGCGAAGGCCTTGCCCTCGCGGAAGACGACCCGCAGCGTCGGGGCCGCGGGGACCGCCCGGGTGCTGGAGCTGGCGCTGACGGTGACGGCGCTCTCCACCGGCGGGGAGCTGGACCCGGAGGTCCCGCAGGCGCCGAGCAGCGCGCCTGCGCTGGCCAGCAGGGCCCAGGACCAGGGGGACCGCGCTGGCGATGACCCGAAAGACGACGACCGGATCATGAGGCGGAAATCGTCGCCCATCTCTGCGGGCGGGTCAACCAATAGCCCGTAAGTCGCGCGCGTCGCAGCGATTATCGGCCGCGGGCGCGATCAGCGCGATCCAGGGATCCGGGCGAAGAACGAGGGAGAGAACGCGGTCCGTGCCCCTTCAGAGCCTCTGCCCGAGCCGCCGCGCTCGCAGGCGCTTCCGTCCCAGGGCGCCTGCCTGGCCGCCAGTCCCAGGGCGCCTGCCCAGGGCGCTTGCCTGGCCGCCAGTCCCAGGGCGCCTGCCCAGGGCGCCTGCCTGGCCGCCAGTCCCAGAGCCTCCGCGAGCTCCCCTCAATCCCAGTCCGCGCCGTCGCCGTCGTCGCGGCGGGCGAAGAGCATCCGCCAGATGGGCAGCCCCTCCTCGCGGCAGAGGCGCTCGCGCACCGAGCGCGCCTCGAAGGGGCTCTCCCGCAGGAAGCGCCACTCGCCGACGAGGTTCTCCAGCGCCGGGCAGCCCTCGAGGAGGGCGAGCGCCTCGAGGGCCACGGACCAGACGTCGCTCTGGAAGAAGATCTCGCCGCGCGGCTCGAGCGCGTCCACGAGGTGCGTGACGGCCTCGGCGGTGAGCCAGCGGCGGTTGTGGTGGCGCCGCTTGAACCAGGGGTCGGGGAAGAGCACGTGGAAGCGATGGACGCGCCCGGGCAGGAAGAGGCGGTCCAGGTCGACGATCAGGTTGGAGGGGACGAGCTGGATGTTCGTGAGGCCGAGCTCGGCGATCGCCTGGCGGCCGGGCTCGAGGAACTTCTCGCGGATGTCGACGCCGACGAAGAGGCGGTCGGGCTCCGAGCGGGCCCGCTCGATGAGGAAGGCCGCCTCGGCGCAGCCGAGCTCCACCTCCAGGCGCGGGCCGTCGGGGAGGTCGAGCGGCCCCTCCCGCGGGATCAGCGCGGACATCTTCAGCGGGTTCATGTGCTGGCGAACGCGGCGACGCGTCATGGCGGCTCAGCCTCGGGGTCTGGAGGGGCGCGGCCCCTTGCGGCGAGAGGCCTTCGCGCGGGGCGGGGCGCCGCCCGGTTTGCTGGTCGCGGCCGCTCCGCCCGACCGCCCTCTTCGCTGGGCGGCGCCGCTCGGCTCGCCGAGGAGGAGCTCGCTCTCGGTCAGCGCGCGGACGCGGTCGCGGAGCTCGGCGGCGCGCTCGAAGTCGAGGCGCTCGGCGGCCTGCTGCATCTCCGCGCGGAGCGCCGCGATCACCGCGGGGAGCTCCTGCGGTGGCACCCCGGGCGCCTCGAGCGGCAGCTCGTGGTAGTCGGCCCGCACCGTCGGCGAGAGGTCGAGGATCGCTCGCTGCACCGTCTGCGGCGTGATGCCCCGCTCGAGGTTGTAGGCCTGCTGCAGCTCGCGGCGGCGGCGGGTCTCGTCGAGCGCGACCCGCATCGAGGCGGTGATCGAGTCGGCGTACATCAGCACCTTGCCGCCGACGTTGCGCGAGGCGCGCCCGATGGTCTGGATCAGCGAGCGGACGCTGCGCAGGAAGCCCTCCTTGTCCGCGTCGAGGATGGCGACCAGCGAGACCTCGGGCAGGTCGAGCCCCTCGCGCAGGAGGTTGATGCCCACCAGCACGTCGAACTCGCCGCGGCGCAGATCGCGGATGATCTCGATCCGCTCCAGCGTGTCGACGTCCGAGTGGAGGTAGCGCACGCGGAGCCCCACCTCCTGGTAGTACTCGGTCAGGTCCTCGGCCATCCGCTTGGTCAGCGTGGTGACGAGGACGCGCTCCTTGCGCTCGAGGCGGAGGCGGATCTCCTCGAGGAGGTCGTCGATCTGGTTGGCGACCGGCCGCACCTCTACCTCCGGGTCGAGCAGGCCGGTCGGCCGCACGATCTGCTCGACGACCACGCCCTGGGTGTGCTCGAGCTCGAGGTCCCCCGGCGTCGCTGAGGTGTAGATGACCTGGTTGATGCGCTGCTCGAACTCCTCGACCTTGAGCGGGCGGTTGTCGAGCGCCGAGGGGAGGCGGAAGCCGAACTCGACGAGGGTCTCCTTGCGGCTGCGGTCGCCGCGGTACATCGCCTGGATCTGCGGGAGGGTCTGGTGGCTCTCGTCGATGATGAGCAGGAAGTCCTTCGGGAAGTAGTCGACCAGCGTGGGCGGCGGCTCGCCCGCCTGGCGCCCGGAGAGGTGGCGCGAGTAGTTCTCGATGCCGGTGCAGAAGCCGAGCTGCTCGAGCATCTCCAGGTCGAAGAGGGTGCGCTGCTCGAGGCGCTGCGCCTCGAGGAGCCGCCCCTCGCCGCGGAGCACGGCGAGCCGCTCGAGGAGCTCGGCGCGGATGGTGGTGATCGCGCGCTTGCGCTCCTCCTGGGGCGTGACGTAGTGGCTTGAGGGGAAGATGGTGACGCGGTCCTGCCGCGCGAGGACCCGGCCGCGCAGCGGGTCGACGAGCTGGATCGCCTCGATCTCGTCGCCGAAGAACTCGAGGCGGACCGCGCGCTCCTCCTCGTGCGCGGGGAAGACCTCGACCACGTCGCCGCGCACGCGGAAGGTGCCGCGGTGGAAGTCGAGGTCGTTGCGCTCGTACTGGATGTCGACCAGGCGCCGCAGCACCTGGTCGCGGTCGACCGACTGCCCGACCTGCAGGTCGACCAGCATGCCCATGTACGACTCGGCGCTGCCGATGCCGTAGATGCAGGAGACCGAGGCGACCACGATCACGTCGCGGCGGGTGAGCACGGAGCTCGTGGCCGCGTGGCGCATGCGGTCGATGTCGTCGTTGATGATCGAGTCCTTCTCGATGTACGTGTCCGACGAGGGGACGTAGGCCTCGGGCTGGTAGTAGTCGTAGTAGCTGACGAAGTAGTGGACCGCGTTCTCGGGGAAGAGCTCGCGGAACTCGCCGTAGAGCTGCGCGGCGAGCGTCTTGTTATGGGCGATGATCAGCGTCGGTCGCTGCCAGCGCTGCACCACGCAGGCCATGGTGAAGGTCTTGCCGCTGCCGGTGATGCCGAGGAGGATCTGCTCGCGCTCGCCGCGCTCGAGCCCGGCGAGGAGCGCCTCGATGGCGGCCGGCTGACCGCCCGCGGGCGGGTAGGGCGTGGCCAACTTGAAGCTTCCGGACGTCATGCTAGAGGCTGTATACCTCAATTTGCCAAACGCGACAGCACCGCGGCTCCCGAAAGATCGCCGCGGCGCCGCTCGATTGTTGAACGCGGCAGCACCGCGGCTCCCGAAAGATCGCCGCGGCGCCGCTCGATTGTTGAACGCGGCAGCACCGCGGCTCCCGAAAGATCGCCGCGGCGCCGCTCGATTGCTAGGGTGACTCGAGGCCATGCCGCCGACCAAGGGACCGCTCGACAAGCTGCTCGCGGCGCTCGGGCTCGACCCGGTGCGGCTCCGCTGGCGCCTGCAGCGCTGGCGCGAGCGCTCGGAGCGGCGGCGGCGCGAGCTGGAGAACCGCACCCGCGGCCTGAGCTACAAGAACCAGCTCTGCCCGGGCTGCGGCCTGCCGGCGGCGCCCGACGAGCGGCGCTGCTCGCGCTGCGGCCGCAAGCTCCATGGGCTGGCGCTGCAGCAGCTCGGGCGGCTCTGGCGGCTCCTGGTGCCGGAGGGCAGCGTCGCGGCGAGCGGCGCCTTCCTCTTCGTCTGCGCTGCCTTCTACCTGGCGATGGTGATGCGCTCGGGCGGCGGGCCGAGCCTGATGCACGGCATCGCCACGCCGGTCATCATCCGCTTCGGCGCCTGGACCGTGCCGGCCATCGCCCGCGGGGAGCTCTGGCGCCTGGTCACCCCGATCTTTCTCCACTTCGACCTCCTCCACCTGATCTTCAACGGGCTCTGGCTCTTCCAGCTCGGGCCGCTGGTGGAGCAGGCCTACGGCCGCAGCCGCTTCGTCGTCCTCTGCCTGGTCTCGGGGGTGGCGGGCTTCGCAGCCTCGGTCGCCTATCGCTGGGAGTCCCTCAGGCACGTGCCGGTCCCTGGCGGGGGGGCCTCGGGCGTGGTCTTCGCCCTGATCGGGGTCTCGCTCACCGCCGGGTATCTGAAGAAGTCCCGTGGAACCCGAGAGCTGCGCGCTGGACTCGGCAAGGGACTCGTCTACGGCCTGGTCTTCAGCCTGCTGCCCGGGGTGGACCTGATGGCGCACCTCGGCGGCGGCGTCGCCGGCGCGCTCCTCGGCCTGCTCCTCGCCGACCGCGAGCAGGCGCGGCGCGTGAGCGACCGGCTCTGGCTCCTGCTCGCGGTCCTCTCGGTCCTCGTGGTGGTCGCGAGCTTCGCGCTGGTCGTGCTGCGGCCCTGACCACCTGCCGGCCGTGACCGCCTCGCCGGTCGCCCTGACGCGTCGCGCGAGGTCGCCGTCGGAGCGCGTTTTCGCCTGGGCTGCCGGGGTGGTGTATAATCCCGATCGGCGGCGGCGATCGCGGAATAGCCAAGGACGCGTCAGGCAGGTGGCTCTAAGGTAGTGGAGACCCACGCTGGTGCGGTACGAGGAAGAGGTAGACGACTCGAGCCCAGGCCAGGACCAGCCCGGTAAGATCAAGGTGGTCTGCCATGGCTGCGGGGCTCGCTACCAGGTCCGCGACTCGAAGGTCCGCGGCCACCGCTTCCGTGCGTCCTGCAAGCGCTGCGGCGGGATCATCGTCGCCCGCTGCACCAACGCCTTCACCGTCTTGCCGGAGCGCGGAGCCAACCCCGAGCCGCGCGCCGCGCGGGCGGTGCAGGCCCTGCCCGCCGACGAGCTGCAGCAGGAGGAGGAGGCGAGCTGGTACGTGGTCATCGCGGGCAAGCCCCATGGCC
>JAKLHH010000525.1 GCA_022710245.1 Myxococcota bacterium | reverse complement strand
CGCGACCCGCACCACGGTCACACGACCGGGTCGCTGTCTGCCTTGCCCGCGCAGTGGGTCTCCTCGGCGGGACAGCAGTCGGCGACCACGCCGCCCGTGTGCACCGCCGGATCGAAGCGCGTCAACGTGGGACCCAGCGACGCGTTCACGCTCCTCGAGATCCACTTCAGGTTCTTGAAGTTGGTCGCGGCGCCGCCGAGCTGGAGCTCGTGGACGTGGTCCGGCTGGAACTCACGGCCGATGCGGTAGTCGTTCTGCGCAGCCTTCTTGGCCGCGCAGGGGTGGTAGAACTTGTGCTGCAACGGCTGCCACGCGTAGGGCGCCTCGTTCCACTGCCGTCGGAAGCGCCCCTCGCCGCGCGAGGCGTTGCGCGCCTGCAACCGCGTGGGATCGGTCGTCAGCTTGCCGCGCCGGGCCTGATCGTTCACCGCGTCGAGCTTGGCGCAGAACTCCTTCAGGTTGCAGCAGTCCCAGTCCTTCTTCGCCGACTTGTCCACCTCGCACTCGACCTCGAGGACGTTCGCCGCGCCCGCGCCGCCCGGCGACTGGGTCACCCCCTGCATGGTCGCCGCGTTCGCCGGGCTCCCCGACGGCCCGTTGTTGTTGAGCATCTGGTCGCCGAGGAGCTGGACGTTCTTCCCCTCGATCTTGACATCAAACGAGCCGGGCGCGAGGAACGACGTCGCGCCCTCCACGTTCATGGAGACGATCCCGCCCCCCGTGCCCTTGCTGGCGATATCGCCGCTGCTGCCGAAGCTCGCGCCCTGGATGGCCACCGGCTGGCCCTCGATGGTCACCTTCTTCGAGTAGCCCTTCGGGTCCTTGCTGCTCATGCCGATGTTCGGCAGCGGCGTCGGCACGAAGGGCGCCGGCGGCCCGGGCATCTTGCAGACGTTGGGCAGGGTGGCGGCGGCGATGCCGCTCGACCCCTTGGTCACCGGGGTCTTCGGCGAGTTGACGGTGACGCTCGGCATGTTACTCCGCTCCTCGCTCGAGCACCGCAGCTGCGCGCAGCCCACCCCAGGACCCCGCCCAGACGAGCGCCCGCGGCCCCGTCGCGTACCTCCGCTGCCAGGACTGGATGGCGAGCGCGCACCCGAGGGCGCCCGTGGCAGCCCCCACGTCGCCCCACTCGCCGACCGCGGTGCGAGCCACCGCCCCTGCACGGTAGAGGTGCTGGGTGCGCAGCAGGGTGAACCCCCAGTCGTCGGTGCGCGACCGCTCGCCGTTGAGATCGCCGTGGAGCTCGCTCAGCTGCTCCGCGGGCAAGCGGAGGTCGCGAGCGGCGGCGACGATCGCCGCCGTCAACCCCTCGCCGAGGAGCCCGGTCTCGCTCGCGGCCGAGCGCCCCTCGTGCGCGCTCCCCACCCCTCGCACCCTCGCCAGGGAGCGGAGGCCGAGGCGGGCCAGGCCGTCCTCGCTGGCGAGGGCCAGCACGCCAGCGGCCTCACCCGGCGGGAAGCCACCGCGGATCCCGGCGCGGGCCAGCAGGCGCTCGCCCTCGAGCCAGTCCAGCGTGTCCGCCTCCAGGTAGCTGTCCACGCCGCCGACCAGGCAGAGCTCCAGGTCGCGACCGGCGAGGCGCGCGACGGCGAGCTCCAGGGCACCGAGCGCGCCGGCGTGACCGCAGAGCTCGGGGGAGACCTCGACCGCGACGGACGGCCCCGGGAGCGGCGCTGCCTCGAGGTGACGCGCCACCGCGTCCGCCTCGGCCACGCCCCAGCCGGGCCTCGCCTCGGGGAGCGCCAGCAGGAGCGGCAGGGGAGCGGCTCGCCCTCGCGCCGCCTCCCGCGCCTGCGCTCCGAGCTGCGCCGCCACCTGCGCCAGCGCGTGCTCGGCCAGCGCCGCCAGCCGCGGCGCTCCGACGAGCGCCGGGTCGAGCGCGCCGTCGCAGGCGCAGCGCAGGGGGTCGCCCGCCGCGTCCACCATGAACGGGTGCGCCCGGAGCACGCTGAGCCGCGCCCGCACCGCGGCTGCCGCGGCCGCGGCGCCGAGGCCGATGGGCGTGCGCGCCCCGAGGGCGACGAGGTGCACGGCGCGCGTCATCGCTGCCCCAGCTGGAGGTAGGGCTTCTCGCGGATCACCGTGGCGTCGAGGTACTCCTCCTCGCGCCCCAGCACCGCGAGCGTGCTCTGCCAGACGACCTGCAGACGCCGCTCGTCGGGCTCGATGACGACGCCCGTCAGGCGCCCTCGATGCTCCTCGCGCCGGCTGCCGAAGAGCGTGGTGAAGGTGAGGAAGATCTTCGGCAGCACGAAGCGCAGCCGCCCCGACGGCGTGAGGTTCACCAGCTCGACGGGCTCGCCGCCGGTCAGGTGCCGCGGCGGGCGCTGGTCCGCCGGCGCGCAGAGGGTGGCGCGCTCGTCGTAGTCGTCGGGCAGGAGCGGCTTCCTCGTCTGCTCCCAGCGCGCGTCGTAGGTGCCCCAGAGCTCGAGCCGCGGCGACCAGTGGCTGGCGATGGGCCCGAAGCCCGCCGGACCCACCCGGGCGGGGTCGCCGTGCGGGTACTCGATGCTCGCCGCTCGCCGGCCGACGAGGCGCCGCGAGTCCGCTGCGACCCCGCAACCCACCGGGTTGCGCAGATCGATGCCCTGGCGGCGGGGGTCGGGATCCTCGAGGTCGGCGCCGCCGTAGGCGAGCTCGTACTGGATCGGCTGGCTGAGGAAGGGCGCCGCGCTGCTCGGCAGGATGCCCATGCCCGTCTGCTCGTAGGTGCGCTCGCCGAAGACGACCAGCGACTTCTCCTGGTCGCCGACGCGCAGCGAGACCGGCACGCGCGTGGCGGGCCTCCCGCCCGGCGCGTACGCCTGGCCGAGGAGCGTGACGTCCGTGGTCGGCTTCAGCGGGCCGAGGTCCGCGTCTTGACGCAGGCTGGAGCTGGCCGGATCCCCGAAGTGCTCGGGGAGGCGCAGCGGCGGGAGCTGCTCGTCGGCGAGCGCCAGCGCGCCATCGCCCCCGAGGTCGAAGGTCGCCTTCACCGCCACGATCCAGTGGTGCGCACCGCTCCGATCGCGGACCCAGGTGCGCTCGGCGGCGTACGGCGTGCGGTTCTTCAGCGCCCACATGCTGGCTCAGACCCCCTCGAAGCGGTGTACCAGCGCCTGCTCGGAGAGCCCCTGCAGCGCCGCGAGCTGCGCCTCCTGCGTGCGCGAGAGCGCGCGCGTGTCGAGGCGCGCCGCGCCTCCGGAGCGGATCAGGAGCCAGAGCGCCAGCGGGTGCCGCTCGCGCAGCGACAGCCGCGGCAGGAGCTCGAGGACCCGCCGCACCGACCAGGGCTCCCCGAGGAGCAGCCGGCTCCGCTCGCGCCCCGCGAAGGAGGCGGCGTGCGCGCCCCAGAGCGCGCGCAGCGCGGCCGGGTCGGGGAGCGGCAGCTCCTCCTCGACGGGGGGGACCAGGTCGGCCTCGAGGTCGTCCTCCTCGAGCGGGGGCAGCGAGTCGGGCTCGGGAGGCGGCGGCGCCACGATCGCGTCGGCGCCGGTGTCGAGCCCGGTGAGCAGCATGACCGCCTCGGCGATCAGCCGGCGCGCCAGCGGGTCCTCGGCGTCGAGCTGCGCGAGCAGCGCCGGCACCGCCGCGACCTGCCCGCAGAGTCCGACGGCGCGGAGCGCCGCGTGACGGTGGCTCTCCCGCGCGAGCTGCTCGAGGAGCAGCCGCTGGTGCTGCGGCCCGCCGAGCAGCGCGACGAGGAGCATGGCGAGGGGCGCCGGCGTCTCCTCGCCGGCGAGCGCCAGGCAGCGGCGGAAGGCGATCGGCGAGCCGAAGCAGAGGGCGGTGACCAGCGCCGCCTCGCGCACCGCCGGGTCGGGGTGCGCGGTGAGCTGCTCCACCGCCCCTGCGTGCGGCCCCGCCGGTGCGTACCGCGCGGCGAGCGCCGCGGTGGCCAGCTCGGCCGGGTCGTCGCTCCGCAGCGCCTCGAGCAGGTCCGGGAGCGAAACGCCACGCGCGGCCGCGAGGGGCAGGAGCGCCCGGCGCTCGGGGACGGCGAGCGGCGAGGAGAGCCGGCTCGCGAGCCAGGCGTCGAGCTCGGCGGTGCCGGCCAGCGCGAGCGCCTCGCCAGCCGCCTGCCGGGCTCGCGGCGGCGCCGCGGTCAGCGCTCCCTGCACGGCCTCGGAGCGCCCCCCGGCGAGGAGCGCGAGGGCCGCCGCCGCCAGCTTCGTGGGCTCCGGCTCCTGCTCGGTGGGCGGCTCGGCCTCGAGCGGCGCCGGCTCGCTCGAGGGCGCGAGGTCCGCCGCCGGCTCGCTCGAGCGGAGCGGCGCAGCGGGGGCAGGGGTGGTCCCCCGCGCCGCTGCTGCGACCGAGGACACCGGCGCTGGCACGATCGCCAGCGCGGGCCGGGGCTCCGGCGCCGGAGCCAGGAGCGGCTCGAGCAGGCGCTGCGCGACGGGCGGCCCCCCGATGACGAGCGCGTCCAGGTGGGCGAGGAGCTGCTCCTCCGGCCCCCTCGCGAGCTCCTGCAGCGTGTAGAGCGGCGACTCCAGCGCCTGGGTCCAGGTGTCGAGAGCGAAGCCGGCCTCGTCGAGGTGCTCCGCGATCACGTCCCAGAGGATCGCGCCCTGCCCGGTCTGCTCGTCGTGGTCGGCGTGCAAGCGAGCCCTCAGTTGATCTTCACCTGCCCGCCCTTGATGCGATTGACGCCGGCGGAGCAGGTCTCGACGAAGGTGCCGCGCACCACCACGCGGCCGTTGCGGCGCAGCGTGATGCTCGCCTTCCCGCAGCGCAGCACGATCTCGTCTCGCGCGTCGAGGACGACGCGACGGCCATCGACGAGGGCCTCGAGCTCACCCGCGCTCGCCGGCGCGCCGCTGGCGGGCCGGGGCTCGAGCAGGCCCACGATGATCGGACCCTCGCTCCCCGCCACCCCGTGGGAGAGGAGCACCTCGCCGCCCGAGCGCAGCGCCCGCTCCACGCGCCCCGCGTCGAGCGGCACGGTGGTGCGCGCGGGGAGCGGACCCTGCGGGTTACCAGGGAAGTCGACCATCGGCCCGCGCTCGGCGGACCAGCCGACCAGCCGCCCCAGGCAGGGGCCGCGCTGCTCCTCGGGCGTCGCCGCCTGGGGGAGCTCCACCAGGGCGCCTCGCCTCGCTGCTGCCATGCGAGTCCTCCCTCGATCAGGGGTCTGCACGGTAGCACCCGGCCTGATCCTTTTCAACGACCGCACCGGTCGCCGCCGGTCGCCGCCGGTCGCCGCCGGTCGCCGCCGGTCGCCGCCGGTCGCCGCCGGTCGCCGCCGGTCGCCGCCGGTCGCCGACGGTCGCCGACGGTCGCCGACGGCGGCGTCGGCTCAGCGGGATCGCTCGCCAGGCGGCGGGGAGAGCACCTGGGTCTCCTCGGGATCCTCCGCCGCGGACGCGGGCGCTTCCCCCGCGTCGTCCTCCGGCCGGGAGCCGACAGGGACGTGGCGCTCGGTGGGCCGGCGATCCGGCTCGACCTCGCCCGAGCTCGCCCAGCCGCGCGCCGTCTCGCGAGGAGGCCTCGTGGGCTCCAGCCCTGGCGCAGCCATGTCGGTCCGCGTCTCGTCGAACTCGAAGCTGCGCTGCCGGTGCGCCCGCGCGGCGGCGCTATCGGCCGCCACCGCGAGGAGCGGCCCCGCAGCCGCGGCTGCGTCCGTCATCAGCGTGCCGCTCACGGCCTCGAGCCGCGGGGGCGCGGGCTCGCCCGTCACGCCCGGCACCTCCCTCGCCAGGTGGGAGAGGCTGCCCAGCGGCGCCAGCGCCGGGAGCTCCTCGATCGGCGGCAGCTGCTCGCCGAGCAGCTCGAGCGGCAGGACCGCGGTCAGCGGCGAGGTCCAGCCTTGCGGTGGTGCGCCGGGTGGGCTGGCCCCCGGCGCGGTGGCCGGCGGCGGGGTGGACACGGGCGCGAGCGGCACGGACGCGGTCCGCGGCATGATCGGCACGGGCGCGGTCCGGGGCGCGATCGGCGCCGGCGCGGTCCGGGGC
>JAKLHH010000524.1 GCA_022710245.1 Myxococcota bacterium | reverse complement strand
GGGGAGGCTCGCGGTCAGGTAGACGCCGCTCTTCTTCACGGTCAGCGGCGTTCCGTTCCAGGAGAGCGAGACGAGGGGCACCAGCGTCGCCAGCAGCGAGAGGCTCGAGGTGCTGCTCACCACGGCGACCTTGACGGTGGCCTTGATGCTGAGCTGCGTGGGGTCCTTGACCAGATCGACGGTGACCTGCTGGTCGAGGAAGTCGACGGTCGCCTCGGCGCGCCCAGCGACACAGAGGAGGAGGAGGCTCAGACCTGCGATCCGGAGCGCGCTCACCTTGCACCTCCCACCGTCAGCTCGCCGCCGGCGACCTTGACCGGGAGGAAGCTCCCGTCCGCGCGGCGGACCTGCACCTGGACCAGCTCGAGGCGAGAGCGCCCCGGCGCCACGACCTTCAGCCGCATGGTGGCGAGCTTCGTCGCCGCGCTCACCTCGCGCTCACCCGCGGCCGGGCCGCGGCGCACGGCCCCGAGCTTCGCGCCCGCGCCGCCCACGACCGCGAGGTAGCGTGCCTCCTTGGCCGCGTCGGGGCCGAGCCAGCTCTCGGCCTGCGGCGCCTCGGCGGCGAGCCGGGTCGAGTCGAGCGCCAGCTGCGCGGCGAGGCCGAAGACGGGCCCGAGGCCGATCCCCCAGACGCTCACCGTCGGGCTGGCGGCGGCCGGGTCCTCGACGCTGAGGTAGAGCGCGGCGCCCACCGGACGGGGATCCGCCGCGAAGCCGGGCCCGAGGGGCAGGGTGTCCGCGCCGCCGTCGGTGGTCAGGCCGCTGTCGGTCTGGGGGCTCGCCCCGCCGCACCCCGCGGTGCAGGCGGCGAGGAGCAGGAGCAGATCAAGCAATCGCATCGCTTTCGCCTCCTGGCGGCGTGCAGCCGCCCACGCCACTGGTGTACCTCCCGGCCGGAGGTGCGCCTATGCGATTCGTGCTCTTCGCTGGGTGGATCGTGCGGCGGAGAGCTCGCTCGGCGGGCAGCCGAAGCGGCGGCGGAAGAAGCTCGCGAAGCGGCCGAAGTCGGTGAAGCCGGCGGTGAGCGCCGCCTCGGTGACGCTGACGACCCCGCCGCGCAGCAGCTCGGCCGCCCGCGAGAGGCGCACCTCGAGGAGGTGCTGGTAGGGGCTACGGCCCATCACCTCGCGGAAGCGGCGGCTGAAGTGGTAGCGGCTCATGCCGGCCGCGCGGGCGAGCTGCTCGACGTCGAGGTCCAGCCCGGCGCGCTCCTCGATCAGCTGCAGCGCGCGCAGGATGCGAGGGTCGTGGCCGCGGGGGCCGCGCGCCGGCTCGGGGGCGCCGCGGACGAGCTGCACCGCGAGCGCCTCGGCCAGGCCCTCGCTGGCGAGCGCGCTGCCTGGCCCGGGCTCGCCGCTCTCCTCGAGGAGGAGCCCCGCCAGGCGCAGGATCCGGCCCGGCTCGGGGAGCAGCCCGGCCTCCAGCTGCCGCCGCTCGAAGCCCGGTCCGAGGACCTCGGCCACGCCGGCGATCAGCTCGGTGGAGAGGTGGAGCGAGCTCGCCACGGTGCCCGCCGTGATGCGCGTCTCGTGCTCGCGGCCGGCGGGCAGCAGCACCACCGCCCCCGGACCCACCTCCAGCTCCCGCGAGCCGACCCGGTAGAGGAGCGCGCCCGAGCGGGCCCAGGCCAGCTCCACGTCGGAGTGCGCGGACGACGCGAAGCGATGCGACCGCTGCTCGCGCTCGACCCAGCCGAGGACGGAGACCGAAGGTGTAGGCTGCTCGCGGGTGAGCGCGACGCCGTCGCTGACGCGTCCGGCGTCGCGCTTCGCGCGCTCGCCGGGCTGCTCTCTGCTGACCATCGCGGCCCGGCTCATCTCGACCTCGCGTCTGAGCGGACCCGCTGCCAGCTCCATTGAACCACAGCGGAGGCCGGACGGCCACGGGTCACGATCAGTCAGGGCACCGGCAGCTTCTTGATCAGGCGGACGACCTGACCGGGCACGACCTGCACCGTGAAGGTGAAGCGCTGCTGGTCGACGACGAAGGTCACCTGGTGTGGGCCTGGCTGCAGCGGGAGCTTGCTGCGGGGAGGGATCGGGGTCGTCAGCCCGGTGTCCTTGTCGTCCACCAGGACGCGCGCGAAGGGGACGGAGTTGGCGACCAGCCAGCCCACCGTGGCCTCCGGGGGCTGCGTTGCTGGCGTCAGCGCCGGCTCCTTCGCGCAGGCCGCGCTCAGGGCCTCCAGCGCTCTCGCCGTGCGCTCCACCTCCTGCAGCTCCCGCTCGAGCCGGGTGCGGGCACCCTCGAGGATGGTCGGAGCCATGCCACAGCGGACCACGATCAGCGCAGAGAAGCCGCCAGCGACGAGGAGCAGCAGCACGGCGATGACGTAGGCCGCGCCCCCGGTCTCTGCGCGACGCCGGGCCAGCTCGCGGCGTGTCTCCTCGCCAGCCTCGCGCAGCGCGCGTGCCTCCTCGGCCGCCGCGCGCCGGCTCGCTCGCGTCGCGGTGAGCTCGGTGGTGAGCTGCTCGATCTGTGAGCGGAGTGCCGCCTCGTCGTCACGGTACATCAGCGCTCCAGGGCGACGGTGACGCTGTGCCGGGTGCCCGGGTCCACGGACACCGTCACCGGCTTGGTCTTGCCGCCGGCGACGAGCTCGAGCTGGTGCGTGCCCGGCGGCACCGTCAGCGTCAAGGGGGTCGTGCCCAACCGGACCCCCTTCAGGCGCACCTCGGCGCCGGAGGGGACCGAGGAGACGACCACTGTCGCCGGAACGCGCCTCGCCTGACACGCGTCCCGCGCTCGCGTGGCGCGCGCCGCACGGCCCTGACCCGCCTGGATCGCGAGCTGCAGCGCGTCGGTCTCGCGCTCGAGCGCCGCGAGGCGCCGCTCGCCCCTGCGGTGGAGCCCCCAGCCGGCGAGCCCGCCCGCCAGCAGCACCCCCAGGCAGCCAGCTGCGGTCGCGCTCCAGAACCAGCGGCTGCGCCGCCGCCCGCGCGTCCGTCCCAGCTGCAGCCTGGCCTCCTCGAGGGCCGCGCGCGCGGCCTCGGCCGCGGCGAGCTCCGCCTGGCGGCCGGCGCGCTCCGCCTCGACCTCGGCGGTGAGGGTCTGCAGGCGGGCGCGGAGGGCCTCGTGATCGGGGAGCATCAGGACGAGTCTACCGAAGACCTCGTCGGGGCGCGAGGGTCGAGCCGCGGAGGGTCGAGCCGCGAGCGGGGTCGCGGGCTGGTCACTCGGTCTTCGGCGCGGCCTCGTCGCCCTCGGTGCCGGCCGCGGGCGCCTTCCCCTCCTCCGCCGGCGTCTCCTTCGCCTCGCCCTTGCCCTCCTCGGGGGCCGCGGGGACCTCCTTCGCCTCGACGGGCGCCTTCACCTCGGGCGCGGCGGCGGGCGCCTGCAGCTGATCGCCGGCGGCGGGCGGCGGCGTGGTCGTGGAGGTGTGCTTGCACGCGGTGAGCGGCAGCGCGAGCGCAAGGACGGCGGCGACCAGGATCGATCTCGAGCTCATGATGACCTCCTCTTGTCAGGCGGGCGAAGCGCCCGTTGTCTGGTGGAGAAGGTAGCAGCGGGGTCCCGGCGGGTTGTCACCGCCCCGGTAATTCATTGTGTGAAGTTGTTGGCGATCATCAGCGCGCCGCGACGGTTGTCGACGACACGTCAGCATCGTCGCCGGTCCTCGCAGGCCTCACGGTGTGGCTGCTGCAACTGCCAGCAAGGGCGGGTTCCGTGCGCGCGCGGTGGGCAGACCCGACTCTCCAGACGAGACCGCTCGCGTTTTTCCCCGACCTTCGGCTACCCTTGCTGGCGTGGATCTTGCTCGACTTGGCCCAGCCACCTCGTGGGCCCTGGCGCTCGTGGACCACTAGCTCGAGGGAGCATCGCTCATGAACCTGACCGCCATAGATGGTGGAGTGCTGCTGGTCTACTTCACCTTCGTGCTCGGCATCGGCTTCTTCCTCAAACGCTACATGAAGACCAGCACCGACTTCTTCCTCGCCGGCCGCTCGATGCCGGCCTGGGTCTCGGGGCTCGCGTTCATCTCGGCCAACCTCGGCGCCCAGGAGGTGATCGGGATGGCCGCCTCCGGCGCCAAGTACGGGATCGCCACCAGCCACTTCTACTGGGTCGGCGCGATCCCGGCGATGGTCTTCGTCGGCGTCTTCATGATGCCCTTCTACTACGGCTCGCGCGCGCGCTCGGTGCCCGAGTACCTGCGGCTGCGCTACGACGAGAAGACGCGCGCCTTCAACGCCATCTCCTTCGCCGTGATGACCGTCTTCTCCTCGGGCATCTCCATGTACGCCATGGCGAAGCTGATCCTGGTCCTGCGCATCTTCGACGGGCTCTTCGCTGCCCTCGGCATCTCGCAGCAGTGGATCTTCCACGCCAGCATCCTTATCTCGGCGCTGATCGTGCTCGGCTACATCTCCTTCGGCGGCCTCACCAGCGCCATCTACAACGAGGTGCTGCAGTTCTTCCTCATCGTCGCCGGCTTCCTGCCGCTCGTCTGGCTGGGCCTCAAGCGCGTCGGCGGCTGGGAGGGGCTCAAGCAGAGCGTGCCGGCCGGCTTCCTCCACTCCTGGGAGGGGATGTCCTCCGCGAGCACGAACCCGCTCGGGGTGGAGTGGTTCGGGATGACGATGGGGTTAGGCTTCGTCCTCTCCTTCGGCTACTGGTGCACCGACTTCCTGGTCGTGCAGCGCGCGATGGCCGCTGACTCGATGAACGCCGCGCGCCGCACGCCGCTCATCGCGGCGATGCCGAAGATGTTCTTCCCCTTCCTGGTCATCCTCCCCGGCTTGATCGCCATCGCGGTGCCCGGCTCCGGCGGCGGCGGCCTCGGCGTCATCCCGGCGAAGCTCGACCCGGCGACGGGGCAGGCGATCCTCGACCACCTCGGCAAGCCGCTCCTCGACTACGACATGGCGATCCCGAACCTGCTCCTCAGCTTCTTCCCGACGGGCCTCCTCGGCCTCGGGCTCACCGCGCTCCTCGCCTCCTTCATGTCGGGGATGGCCGGCAACGTGACCGCCTTCAACACCGTCTGGACCTACGACATCTACCAGTCCTACATCCGCAAGGGCGCCAGCGACGCGCACTACCTGTGGATGGGGCGCATGGCCACGGTGGTCGGGATCAGCCTCTCGGTGGCGACCGCCTACGTGGCGACGCGCTTCAACAACATCATGGACCTGCTGCAGCTCATCTTCGCCTTCGTCAACGCGCCGGTCTTCGCCACCTTCCTCCTCGGGATGTTCTGGAAGCGCGCGACCGGGCACGGGGCCTTCACCGGGCTGTTCCTCGGGACCGTCGCCGCGGCCGCGCACCACGCGCTGACGCTGCCCGCCGGCGCCGCCGCCGGGATCAAGGGCGGCTGGATCGCCGCCGTCCACAGCTACCCGTCGGAGATGGCGCAGAACTTCTGGACCGCGATCTTCGCCTGGACCACCTGCTTCGTGATCACCATCCTGGTCAGCCTGGTGACGAAGCCGCATGACGAGAAGAGCCTCGTCGGCCTTGTCTACTCGCTCACCGAGCGGCCCAGCCAGAAGGACGTGCCCTGGCACCAGCGGCCCGCCGTGCTCGCCGTCTTCGTGCTGCTGCTGGTCGCGGCCCTCAACGTGGTCTTCCGCTAGGAGCGCGCCATGGGACTCGATCTCCGCATCCCGATCGGCCTCATGTTCTTCATCATGGGGCTCCTCCTCGTCGGCTACGGCGCCCTCGGCGACAAGGCCATCTACGCCCGCTCGCTGGGGCTCAACGTGAACCTGATCTGGGGCGCCGTGCTGCTCGTCTTCGGCGCGCTGATGATCGCGCTCGCCCGCTTCGCCCGCGGCAAGGGGAAGGGCAAGGCCGAGGGCGGCGGCGCAGCGACGACCGGAGGCGCAGCGAAGGCCGACGAGGCAGCGCCAGCCAAGGAGTGAGGAGCGAGCCATGACCAGCGCCAACCTCGACGCTGCCAGCGCGGGCCGCGCCGCCGAGCTCGCCGCGCGCCTCG
>JAKLHH010000523.1 GCA_022710245.1 Myxococcota bacterium | reverse complement strand
GGCCTTCGCGCGCGCCTGGACCGAGCGCCTCGGCTGCCGCGCCGCGGGGCACACCCACATCATCGCGACCTGGCAGAGCGGCCTGCACTCCCTGGCGCCCGGCGAGGTCCCGCGCTGGTCCCCCGAGGAGGGTCTCGCCGAGGGGACGCCGGCGGCGCCCGTGCGCGCGTGCTGGTCCAGCCGCCGCGCCCCGAACACGATCAGCTGCCTCCGCGGCACGATCCCCGAGGGGTTCTGACCCGTGCGCTGGTCCTGACCACGGCTCGTGGCCTTGGCGTGTTGGTGGAAATTTCCTGCACGGGCGAAGGTCCGTTTTCCGGTCGCCGACACTATTCAAACCTTGCCCAAAACGGACGATACTCGGGTTGACGAGCTTTGCGACGTCCTGCAAGACGTCATGCCGGGCTCCGACCATGGTCGGCGGCTCTGGAGTGAGGGGCACGAGTGACGGACCTCTGGCGCGACCCATCGTTCCTCAGCGTGATCGACGCCCTCGGTGAGTGTGTGCTCACCCTCGACGCCGATGGCCGCGTCACCGGCTGTCGCTGTCCGGGCGCGTTCCCGCTGCTCGAGTCAGGCCGGGTGGAGGGCAAGCTCCTCGGCGAGCTCCTCCCCGCGGAGGCCACGAGCGCCCTCGGCGTGGCCCTGGCCACGCTGGTGCAGGCAGGCACCCCGCAGCGCCTCACCTTCGAGCTGGAGGTGGGCGGCGAGCGACGAGCGGTGCAGGCGAAGCTCGGCCGGCTCAGCCTGGCCGGCGGGCAGACGCTGGTGCTGCTCCTCGATGTCACCGCGCACGCGCTCGCCCGCGAGGCGCAGGAGCAGGCCGACGCCTATCACCGCCTCTTCGCGGAGAACACCTCGGACGTGATCTCGGTGAGGACGCTGGAGGGGCGCTGCCTCTACATCTCCCCCAGCGTGGAGCGGCTCACCGGCTTCTCGCCCGGCGAGCTCGTGGGGCGCTTGGTGCGAGAGCTCTGGCACCCCGAGGATCTGGCGCGCGCGACCGCGGGCTCCTCTGACGGCTGCCTCACCCCACCGCCCGAGGGCATCCGGGTGCGCCACCGCGTGCGCCACCGCGACGAGCGCTGGATCTGGGTGGAGACGGACGCCCGGCTGATCACCTGGCGGGGCGAGCCGGCGGTGATCTGTGATACGCGCGACATCTCGCGCCGCCGCGAGGCGGAGGAGCGCGCCGCCGAGGTCCTCGAGGAGCTCCGGCAGGAGCGCGCCTGGGCCGAGGCCGCCAGCCAGGCCAAGAGCGAGTTCCTCGCCAGCATGAGCCACAGCCTGCGCACGCCGCTGCACGGCATCCTGGGGATGACCGACCTCCTCGAGCAGACCCGGCTCGGCGATGAGCAGCGCCAGTACCTGGAGGCGATCCGCGACAGCGGCAAGGCGCTCCACGCGCTCCTCAACGACCTGCAGGACCTCTCCAAGATCGAGTCGCGGAGCCTCGACCTCGAGGCGGTGCCGTTCGATCTGGTGGAGGCGGTCGAGGGGCTCGCGGACATCCTCGGCCGCGAGGCGAGCCAGCGAGGGATCGAGCTCCAGTGCGAGGTCGCGCCGGACGTGCCGACGATGGTGGTGGGCGATCCGCAGCGGCTGCGGCAGGTGCTGATGAACCTCGTCGCTGGGTCCCTGCAAGGCACCGGCGCCGGCACCGTGTCGGTGCTCGTCCGCCGCGGCCACGAGCGGCGGATCCGGTTCGAGGTGCATGACACCGGCGCGCTGCCGGCCGTCGTCGACGCCGCCGCGCTCCCGGCGCCGCGTCCGTCCGACCACGGCGCCTCGCTCATGGTCTCCATCGCGCGGGGGCTGGTGGAGCTGATGGGCGGCGAGCTCGGCGCGTCGGCGCACGGGAGCTCCCGGCTGATCGCCTTCGAGCTGCGGCTGCCGGTCTCCGACCAGGTGCCGCCGCTCGCGGAGCGGGGGCTGCAGGGGCTGCGGCTGCTGCTGGCGGAGAGCAGCGCCGCGGAGCGGCTGCGCCTGCGCGACGCGCTCGAGCAGGCCGGGGCCGAGGTGGAGGTCGCGAGCGGCGGGGTGGAGGTCATCCGCACGCTGCGCGATGAGCCGCGCTTCGACTGCGTCGTCCTCGACGCGGCGATGCCCGACCTCGATGGAGTGGCGGTCGCCTCCATCATCCGGACGCGCTCGGCGATCACGCAGGTCCCCGTCCTCGTCACGGCCGCGAACGGCGAGCTGCCCGTCGAGGGCGCCGCAGCGCTCAACGGCGTCCTCGCCAAGCCGGTGGCCGCGCGAGACCTGATCTCGGCGGTGCGCGCCGTGCTCGGCGGCGGGCACCTGCAGGCCGAGCCGGGCGGCGAGAACCGCACCGTGCTGGTCGTGGAGGACAACGAGCTCAACCTCAGGCTCGCCCGTGACGTCCTGCGACGCGCCGGCTACCGCGTCCTCGGCGCCCGGGGCGGCAAGGAGGCCCTCGAGCACCTCCGCCGGCAGCCCGTCGACGCGGTGCTGATGGACATCGAGCTCCCCGACCTCGACGGGCTCGCGGCGACGGCGGAGATCCGCAAGCTGCCAGGCTGCGCGGGCGTGCCGATCATCGCCATGACCGCCCACGCGATGAAGGGCGACGCGGAGCGGTTCCTCCGCGCGGGCCTCGACGACTACCTCTCCAAGCCGGTCGACCGACGCGAGCTGCTCGAGGTGCTGGGACGGGAGATCCGACGGCGCGGGGCGCCGGCCTCGGCTCACGGACGCTGACGCTCGCGCGCGACGCTCGCGGCACGACGCCCGCGGCGCGCTGCTGAGGCTCGCAGCGCCGCCCGCCGGGGCTCACTCCTTCTTGCCGAAGATCCGTCTGAGGATGCCGCTGCGGCGCGGCTTCAGCTTGCGCCCCTCGGCCTCGCCATCTCCCTCGAGCTCGTCCGGCGCTCGCTCGTCCACGTCGGTGTCGAGGGCGACGTCCGGCGCCAGCGCCTCACGCCCGGCAGCGGACGTCTCCGGCTGCAAGGCGAGGTCGGCCAGGTCCGGCACCTGCTCGTCCGCCGCCTCGCGCTCCGGCCGGGGGCGCTTCTCCGCGGCGCGCGGCTCACGCAGCGTGTCGCGCAGCCCGGCGAGCGCCTCGAAGACCTCGTTCTCGAGGTCGGGATCGGGCGGCAGCGCGTCGTCAGGCTCGAGGCCGCGCAGGTCGTCCGGGCTGAGGTCGTCCTCGGGCGAGAGGTGGACGGGCGGCTCCTCGGTGGCGAGCTCCTCGGGGTCCGAGCCCTCTCGGCGGCCCGGCTCCAGCGGCTCGTCGAAGAATTGCGGGTCCTCGCGGCCTCCGGCCGCTCCGGGATGAGACCGCCGCAATTTGCCCTGCTCGCCTCCGTCGGAGGCTCCGCGATGAAGGGCAAATTCGCCGTGCCCGCGTCCTGCGGAGCCGCGATGAAGCGCCAGCTCGCCCTCTCCCGGCGCTTCGGCCCTTCGCCCACCCCCTCCGCGAGACACCTCGGCGCGCCCGGGCCGCCCGCGGAGCGCGGCGTGTCCAGGCGGGTCGAGCCGACCCCGCCCGCCCTCCTCGAAGGCGGGCGCGGCGGTGATCTGGGTCGACTCCTCGCCTGGCTCCACGTCGTCGAAGTCACCGATCGGCGAGGGATCGAGGTCGGAGAAGATCTCGCTCGAGACCCGCGCCGCCAGGGCGGCGTCCTCGGCGCTGACCTGCTCGGCCTCGGGCTCCGGCATGATCGGCTCGCCGCGGTACTCGGCGTCCGCCAGCGAGAGCTCGGCGTCGAGATCGGCCGGCTCCTCCACCACCTCCTCGTCGGGGATCATCCCGTCGAAGAACGACTCCTCGTCGACGTGCGCGTCGGAGAGCGAGGGCTCCTCGCGGTCGCCCGGTCCTCGCGTCCCCGCGGGACGCTCCGGGATGAGACCGCCGGCGCTCAGGTCCTCGGCGGCCTCGCTGACCACCTCGCGCCACATCTCGCGCGAGAGCGCCTCGGCGGACTCGCGGGGGCTGAGGAAGGGCTGCGTCCCTGCCTCCTCGGGCTCGTGCGTGGTCGGCGCCTCCTCGGGCTCGCGCGCGGTCCGCGGCGAGGCCACTCCCCCGGGCTCCTCCTCGCTCTCGCGAGCGTACTGAGCCATGTCCTGCAGCACGCGGGAGCTGCCGTGGTCGAGGAGCTCCGTCACCGTCTGCAGGTTGGTCCAGCCGGGGTCAGGCTTGGCGGTCCGGGACATCTCCTCGTTGGAGACCTCCTCGGTCGCCGGTGCCTCGAAGGCGGGCTCGCCCGTCGAGCTATGGTCGCTGAGGTCGAACGCGCGCTCGGAGCGCTGCTTCGCCGCACGCGCGGTGCGCGCCGCGGCCTCGAGGAGCGTGGGGTCGAAGGGCTCCTCGACCTCGAGGCCGTGGAGCGGTGTCTCCAGGCTGGCGAGCGGCGGCGGCGGGGCAGCCGGCGGCTCGAGCTGCGGCATCGCGGCCTGCGCCGGCGGCCATGCGGGGACCGGCGCGGGCGTCTCCAGCCGGGTGATGGTGGCGGGCAGCTCCGCCGCGAGCGCGCGCGCGGCCACGGGCACGCTCGCCTGCTGCGCGCCCGGAGCGACGGGCGATGGCATCGAGGCCGCGGGCGCCAGGGCGGCCGCCGTGATCGGCGTCGGACCGTCCAGCTTGCGGAGCGCCTGCAGGGCCTCCTCGAGCTCGACCGGGGGCAGCGGAGTGGGCGCGAGCAGCGCCTCGAGCTCGGCGTCGCCAGGCACGCCCGGCCGCGACAGCACCTCGCGCAGCGTGGCGTCGACGCGCGCGTCGTCGAGGCCCGACTGCTGCAGGAGCTCGCGCAGCATCACCTCGGCCATCTCCAGGGCCACGGTGACGCCGTTGCCGCCCGCCTCGTCAGCGCGTGGCTCGCTCGCCAGCGGCGGGTGCTCCGGCGCGGCCGGAGCGGCGGCCTCGATCGGCAGCGGTCGAGGCGGGACGGGCTTCGCGGGCGGAGGCTGGATCTCGACGGCAGCTGGCGCCGGCGCGGGAGCCTCGCGCGCCTCCTCGAGCAGCGACGCGAAGAGCGCACCGCCGCGCGCAGGGGGCGGCTCGGCGAGGTCCGAGTCTGGCTCCTCCTCGGAGGTGGCGGCCTGGTTCACCAGCGCCCGCACCTCCTGCGTCTGCGAGCCCTGCAGCAGGGGCTCCTCCTCCTTCGAGGCGACCACCCGCGCGATCATCAGCTGGCTCGCCGCGTCGAGGGCCTCGAAGCGGACCCCCATCCCGTGCACGCGCGTCGGGTGCGCGGCGTCGTACTCCTTCACCCAGATGACGTGGCCCTCGCCCTTGAGGAGCGGCGTCCCGTCCTGCAGCATCAGCTCGAAGCGGAGCAGGGTGCCGACCGGCTGCGGCGCCCGGCTCTGGATGAACATGCCACCCTCGCTGATGTTCGGGGCGTACTTCTCGACGAAGGTCTCCACGTCCGGGTACTTGAGCCGGATCCGCATGGAGACCGGTGGCTTGTCCTTGCTGGGCACCGTGGTTCGGAGGCTCCGGCTGCCGTGACGCGTCCTCGGAGACGGAGACCCGCTCCGCCGGCAGGACGGCGCTCGCGACTCCAGCGACGATACCAACGCCCCTTGGATGTGTCAATTCTGCCGACGAGTCAACCGCGCGAAATTGTTTGCCCCTGAGGCGATCTGCCGCCTTAGCGGGGCTCGTGGCAGCCCTGCCACGGCAGAGCCCGCGTGCCCCTCATCGGGTCATCAGAGATCCCTGACGTCGAGCCTCGGTGGACCGTCGAGCTCAGACGAGCTCAGACGAGCTTGTAGGCAGCCTCGAGCGCCTCGTCGAGCTTGTCCACGCGCGGGCCGCCAGCCTGCGCCATGTCGGGCCGCCCCCCGCCGCGTCCCTCGAGGAGCTCGGCGAGCCGGCCGACGATCTTGCCGGCGTGGTGGCGGGAGGTGAGGTCCTTGGTGACCATCACGAGGAGCGTCGCCTTGCCCTCGTGCTCGCCACCGAGGATCAGCACGCCGCTGC
>JAKLHH010000522.1 GCA_022710245.1 Myxococcota bacterium | reverse complement strand
GTCCGGTCCCTCCCTCACGTTGCCTTGACCTTGTGACCACTTGTAGTCACAATCAAGGTATGTACGCCGTTGGGCTCCGTGAGCTGAAGGCCAAGCTGAGCGACTACGTGCGCCGGGCCAGGGCGGGCGAGGTGGTCCTGGTGACCGATCGCGGCCAGGTCGTGGCGGAGCTGCGGCCTCCCTCGGTGACGGCCGACCGGCTGGGGCCGCTGCACGAGCTCTCCGAGAGCGGGGTCCTCAAGCCGGGGCTCCCGCATGACCCCGAGGTCTACGCGCCCTCCGAGCTCGGCCTCGAGGAGGGGACCTCGCGGCAGCTCCTGGCCTGGACGCGCGGCGAGGACGACGCCGGCCGATGATCCTCTACGCCGAGAGCAGCGCGGTGCTCGCCTGGTTGCTCGGAGAGCCAGCCCAGCACCAGGTGCTCCCCGAGCTGAGCGCCGCCAGCGCGATCCTCACCTCACGCCTGACGCTGCTCGAGTGCCAGCGAGTCCTCGTCGTGGCAGAGACCACCTCTCGCGTCAGCGCCGCGGAGGGCAACAGGGCGCGTCAGCTCCTCGCGCGCGCCCAGCGTGGCTGGTCGATCCTGGAGATCACCGACGCGGTCTGCCGGCGCGCCGGCCAGCGCTTCCCCTGCGAGCCGATCCGGTCGCTGGACGCGATCCACCTCGCCAGCCTGCTCGAGCTGCACGCGGCCGAGCCGGCGATCCAGCCGCTCACCCTGGACCAGCGCGTGCGGGACAACGCTCTGCAGCTCGGCTTCTCACCGCGCCCGTAGACTGCTCGCGCCCGCAGACTGCTCGCGCCCGCAGACTGCTCGCGCCCGCAGACTGCTCGCGCCCGCAGACTGATCGCGCCCGCAGACTGATCGCGCCCGTAGGCCTTGTCGATGGCGGCGGGCGAGGCCGGTGGACGCTGAACGCCCGCGTGGTGAGCTCGAGGCTGGCGCCGCTCCGCTCCACGACCGCTCGCCTCCTCCTCGTGGCGCCGCGCGCCGCCTCACCGCGGGTAAGGGATCGACGTCGTCTCCGAGGGCCGCGAGCGCGGGAAGAAGACCACCTCGTCGACGGCGCGAGCGTGGTAGTGGTCGGTCAGCACCTCGAGATAGCAGGCGACGAACAGCCAGCGCGTCGTCGTGGTCATCGAGGCTCGGCTCGAGGATCTCGTAGCCGCAGCGCAGGGTGCGCCCAGGCGTCGTGACCTCGCAGCGCAGGACGTCCTCGCCCGTCGCGCGACGGTGTCAGATCGTGCGCGAGAAGGTCTGCCCGCCTGTCCGCCGCTTCAGGTAGGGGTCGAAGACCATCGCCACGTTGCGGACCAGCACCCGCCCCAGCGTGGTGAGCTCGAGGTTGGCGCCGCTGCGCTGGACCAGCCCGCTCTCCTCCGCCTCTCGGAGCGCCGCGAGCTCCTCGGCGAAGCGGTCCTCACCGCGCAGTCCGAGCGGCGCGCAGACCGCGTCGAGGTCGACGAAGAAGTTGCACATGATCTCGTTGATCACGCGGCGCCGCAGGCGGTCGTCGTCGCTGAGCACCCAGCCTCGCTCGACGGGGAGCAGCCCCTCGTCGAGCTCGCGGTAGTAGCGCGAGAGGGTCTTCACGTTCTGGGCGTAGCAGCCCTGCACGTCGGCGATGCCGGTGATGCCGAAGGCGAGGATGTCGTCGGCCGGGTTCACCGTGTAGCCCTGGAAGTTGCGCTTCAGCCGTCGCTCCAGGCGCGCCTGCGCGAGCTCGTCGTCGGGCCGCGCGAAGTGGTCCATCCCGATCTGCAGGTAGCCCGCCTCCAGGAAGAGCCGGTGCGCGAGCGCGAAGAGCTGGAACTTCTCCACCGGCTGCGGCAGCAGCGCCTCGTCGAAGCGACGCTGGTGCGGGCGCATCCAGGGCACGTGAGCGTAGCTGAAGACCGCCACGCGGTCGGGGCCGAGCTCGATCACGGTCTCCAGCGTGCGGCGGAAGGTCTCCAGCCGCTGCTTGGGGAGCCCGTAGATGAGGTCGAAGTTGATGCCGCGGAAGCCGAGCGCGCGCGCGTGCTCGTAGAGCCGGCGCGTGAGCTCCACCGGCTGGATGCGGCCCACGTACTCCTGCACCTCGGGGGTGAAGTCCTGCACCCCCATGCTGACGCGGTTGAAGCCGAGGCGGCGCAGGAGGTCCAGCTGGCCGGTGGTGGTGACGACCGGGTCCACCTCCAGCGCGACCTCGGCGCCGCCCTGGACCTGGAAGCGCCTCGTGATCGACCCCCACAGGCGCTCGAGGCGCGGCTCGTCGAGGAAGGTCGGCGTGCCGCCGCCGAGGTGGAGCTGGCTGACCGTCCGCCGGCTCGGGAGCAGCGCGGTCGCCAGCTCGAGCTCGCGGTCGAGGTGCTCGAGGTAGCGGTCCGCGCGCTCGGGGCGGCGCGCGACGACCACGTTGCAGCCGCAGTAGGTGCACATCTCGCGGCAGAAGGGGATGTGGAAGTAGAGCGAGAGCGGCGCCGTCGGGCCGGCCGCGTCCGCGCGGCGGAGGTGCTCCATCAGCTCGGCGCGCCCCACCTGCTCGCTCCACTCGGGGGCGGTCGGGTAGCTGGTGTAGCGCGGGCCGGGGCGCGAGAGCCGGAGCAACAGCGCCGGATCGACACCCTCGAGCGTGGCGGAGTCGGAGGTCGCGGGGCCTCGGTCCTCGAGCCCCCGCGGGACGCTCCGGGACGAGGCGGGGCCCGGGCCGCCTCGCTCGCTGGGGCCGCCCGCCATCAGGGCCTCCCCGCCCCGGCGGTGGCTGCGGGCCGGGCCGAGAGCCGGTGCACCGCCTCGACGAGGAAGCGGACGTTCTCCGGCGGCGTCTCCGGGAGCACCCCGTGCCCGAGGTTGAAGATGAAGCCGGGCTCCTCGCCGGCCTGGTCGAGGACCAGGCGCGCGCGTGCCTCGAGCGCCGGCGGCTCCATGAAGAGGCAGCCCGGGTCGAGGTTGCCCTGCACCGCGACCCCGGGGCCGAGGCGACGGCGCGCCTCGTCGAGGTCGATGCGCCAGTCCACCCCGATCACCTCCGCCCCGCTCTCGCGCATCAGCTCGAGCACCGTCGCGGCGCCGGTCGCGAAGAGGATGCGCGGCACCCCGAGCCCGGCGAGCCCCTCGAAGATCTGCTTCAGGTAGGGGAGCACGAAGGCGCGGTAGTCGAGCGGGCTGAGGATCCCGCCCCAGGAGTCGAAGAGCTGCACGGCCTGGCAGCCGGCCTCCACCTGCGCTCGCAGCTGCAGCAGCACGGTGCGCGCGAGCTTGTCCATCAGCTGGTGCGCGGTCTCCGGCGCCGCGAAGAGCAGCCGCCGCAGGTTGGCGTAGGTCTTCGAGTGGCCGCCCTCGACCAGGTACGAGGCCAGGGTCAGCGGCGCTCCGGCGAAGCCGATCAGCGGCACCACGTCCCGCAGCGCGGCGCGGGTCTGGCGCACCGCCTCGAGGAGGAAGGGGACGGTCTCCGTCGGGTCGGGGACGCAGAGCGCCTCCACCGCGTGGCGGTCGCGCACGGGCGAGGTGAGCTTGGGGCCCGCCTCGCTCAGCTCCAGCGGCGCCCCCATCGCCTCCACGGCGATCAGGATGTCGGAGAAGATGATGGCGGCGTCGACGCCCGTCTCCTCGACGGCGTTCACCGTCACCTTGGCGGCGAGCTCGGGCGTCTTGCAGAGCTCGAGGAAGGGGATGCCGGCGCGCAGCGCACGGTAGGACGCCTGGTAGCGACCCGCCTGCCGCATCAGCCAGATCGGCGTGCAGTCGGTGGGGCGGCGATAGCAGGCATCGACGAAGCGGGTGAGGCGACTCATCTTCCCTCGCGGGGTCCGCGTGCAGAGACCCTGAACTTGGCCCACCACAAACCTAGCCCACCACGGCCCTGCGTCCACCGCCCCCGGACGTCAGTCGCGCCGGCCGAGCAGGTAGCTCTGGATGAAGTCGGAGGCGGCCGCGATGATGCGCTCCTGGTCGAAGGCCGAGTGTTCCTTGCGGTACAGCGTGTAGTCGTCGATCAGCGAGTCCATGAAGAGCGTGACCAGGTAGGCGCCGATCTCCTTGTCGGGCACGGCGACGCCCGGGGCGGCGGTCAGGATCTGGCGAACCGCCTGGTGGATCTCATCCTCCTGCGAGCGCCGGATCGTCTCGAGCTCGGGGATCTTCCGCGACTGCTCGGAGAGCACGCGGCGGAGGGCCGGCCGCTCGGAGAAGATGGAGAACGCGAGCACCATGGCCTTGCGGACGAGCTGCTTGAGATCCTGCGTGACCAGGTCGGTGAGCGTGAAGCCCTTGAGGATGCGCTCTCGCATCCGCGAGTGCTCGCGGACGTAGAGCTCCTTCAGGATCGCTTCCTTGTCGTCAAAGTAGCGGTAGAGGGCGCCCACGGAGACGCCGGCCTCGCCGGCGATCTGGTGGGTCGTGGTCGGCTCGTAGCCACGCGACTCGAAGAGCGCCGCGGCGGCTTCCAGGATGGAGTTGAAGGTCTCGACGCTCCGCGACTGCTTGGGCTGGCGGCGGCGGTCGAGGCCTTCTCCCTCGCCCTTCTCGTTCGTATGGTCACTGCTTGACAAGGTACCTCACAGGTCGGACCCCTCTATACCATAGCGACTCCGACGCGACCAAGGGGGGGAACTCGCCCCCCTCGCGTCCTGCGGACGCTCTGCGATGAGGGCGAGCTTGTCGCGAACGATGGTGACATGTAGGTCGGTTTTTGTGGGTTGAAGGTCACTGATCTGTCCGCCATACTGGAAGACGACACTGCGGTCGCTTTCGGGCGGACGCCGAACAAGGAGGGCAAGGACCGTTGATCAACCCGAGGCAGCAGCTGCGGGCCGTGATGCCGGCACCCGCGGCCCAGCGCGTAGCGCCCACACCACCCCGTCCCCCGCACCTTCGCGTCGTCGAGCGGCCCGCGGCGCTCCCGGACCTCCTCGCCCGACGCGACCCCGCGCTGATCCGGAAGGTCTTCCCCCTGATGTCGTTCGTCGTGGACCGCTACTACCGCGCCGAGGTCGAGGGCATCGAGCACATGACCGAGGGGCGCGCGCTCGTCACGGCGACGCACAACGGCGGCGTCTTCATGCCCGACCTCTGGGCGCTGATGGTGGCGTTCTGGCGGCGCTTCGGGCTCGAGACGCCAGCCTACGGGCTGATGCACACGTTCGCGTTCCCCATCCCAGGGCTGGGGGACCTGCTCAGCGCCGCAGGGGCCGTGCCGGCGACGCGTGAGAACGCCGCGACGGTGCTCGACGCGGGCTTCCCGCTGATGGTCTGCCCGGGCGGCGACCTCGACGCGCTGAAGCCCTACCGCGAACGGCATCGGATCACCTTCGGCAAGCGGCGCGGGTTCATCCGCACCGCGCTCAAGCACAGCGCGCCGATCGTCCCGGTGGTGAGCGTCGGGGCGCACGAGGTCTTCGTGATGCTGAACGACGGGCGGCGCACGGCGGAGCTCTTCGGCTTCGCGCGGTTCCTGCGCATCAAGACCGTGCCGCTCGCGCTCGGCTTCCCCTTCGGGCTCAACCCGGCCGGCATCTTCTCGCTGCCGCTGCCGACCAAGGTCCGCGTACGCGTGCTGCCGCGGATCGAGCTCGGTGAGCCTCCCGAGGCGGCGGACGACCCGATCATCGTGGAGCGCTGCTTCGAGAGGGTGCGCGCGACGATGCAGGACGCGCTCGACGACCTCGCCTCCACGCGACGCAGGTTCGTGCTCGGGTAGCTCCCTCCCGCTTCCTTCCCCCTCCCTTCCCCCCCTCCCTTTCTATGCGTCGAAGGTCCGACGCCCGTCTTCAAGCTCGGGCCAGTCGGCCGAAGACCCTCGGCGAGCGCCAGGAGCCTGTGCTTCGCCCCGGCGATGAACGCTCGGCGAATCGGCCCCCGTCGTGCGGCGCGCCCGGCGCTCTCTCCTCATGAGGTCTGAGGCCGAGTGGCCCGAGCGCACGACCAGCTCCCGGGCTCCGTGCGCGTGAGCAGCTGCGGAGGACGAG
>JAKLHH010000521.1 GCA_022710245.1 Myxococcota bacterium | reverse complement strand
TCGCTTTGGCGGTGGACGGGCCCATAGCTCAATTGGTAGAGCAGCGGACTCTTAATCCGGAGGTTGAAGGTTCGATTCCTTCTGGGCTCACCGAGACCGAACTGAAGAGGCCGTTCGCAACCGCGGACGGCCTTTTTTCTTGTCCGAGTTGAGTTCATCTTCGCGCCGCCTGGCCAGCCCATCGTAGTCCCCCGCCCCCAGCCAGCTGCCCGGCCAGCCAGCCACCTCCCTCGCAAGAGCGCGACTTCACGGTCCCCGCCTCTGGCCTGAGCCCTGCACTCGTGCGGCGCGGGAGGAATCCAGCCATGAACGCACCCCGCGGCTCGCTCGTGCTCGCCCTCGCTCTCACCCTCGGCGCCTGCGGTCCTCTCGAGGACGGGCGCTCGGTCAACGTCGACCCGGGCGGCAAGGCCGACACCGGCTGGCAGGCGAACACCTCCTTCGAGGTCGGGTGCGATCTCAGCGCCGAGCTGACCCACGCCGCCAGCGGCGCCTACGAGCAGCTCGCCACGGACACCGCGCTGCAGGAGGAGCTCGTCGATCGCCAGGTCGCGTTCCTCAAGACGACGATGATCCAGCGCGGCTACCAGCCGAACCAGCTCGCGGAGCGCGTGAAGATCCTCGAGGTGAAGCCCGCCGACGGCAAGGTCACCATCCGCTACACGGCGCGGGTGGATCTCATCCGCGCGAAGCGCGCCGCGGACCCGCTGCCGAAGCTCGAGGAGCTCCCCGAGCGGGAGCTCCACGCCAGGCTCCCGGCCGACCCCGTCGACGTCTACTCCCGCGCCGGCGAGCGATGCGCCGCCCACTGGGAGGAGTACAGCCTCGCCAACTACAACTACTACTACTTCTTCGCGCCGGAGAAGGCGGGCTGCGACGAGCCGCTGGTGGAGGCCACGCTGATCTTGCGCGAGGTCTACCCCGTGCGCGAGGTCTACCCGGAGTACGACCGGCTCCTCGGCAGCCTCGGCGAGGGCCAGCCGAAGGGCTTCAAGGCGGCTGTCTTCGCGCTCACCGGCGACTCGAGCCCGCTGGAGTTCCAGCAGCCGCTGCGCGCGGTGATCGAGGGCTTCGGCCTCGAGGGCAAGCCCTCCGACGACGGCACCTACCTCCGCTACACCCGCGACGAGGGCGGCGCGCGGATGATCATCGACCTCTACGACCCGACCAAGATCTACCTGAACGACGCCTATCACAAGGCGCTCGGCGAATACCAGCTCCTCTACTACAACGGCCACTCGGAGTTCGGGTCGAAGGCGCTCTTCACCGACAAGAGCGCGTTCTCCTCGAAGTACCAGGTCATCGCCATGCACTCCTGCCGCTCGTACTCGTACTACACGCGGCAGATCTTCCGCGCCAAGGCCACCACCGCCGATCCCAGCGGCTTCGCGGCGGCGGACGTGCTCGGCACCGGCGAGTCGTCCTACTCCACGGACTCAGGGATGGTCCTCGAGCACCTCCTCGACGGCCTGATGCGCGGCCTCGCCGCCGTCTCGCGCGGCGAGCCGGAGCAGGCACCGAGCTGGCGCGCGATCATCAGCCCGATGAACGAGCAGGCCTACGGGATCATGTACGGCGCGGCCGGCGTGCGCACGAACGCCTGGCAGCCCGAGTAGCGCCGCGGCCCGCGCCGCCTGCCGCCGGCACCTCCGAGCGTGCGCGCCCGAGCTCACTGCGCACGGGCAGCGCTCGCCTCGGGTCGGCTGTCTCCAGTCGCCCGCCGCCCCTCTGGCGCCTCCTGTCCCCGTCGGGAAGAACAACAGCCGGCTCCTCGCTAGTTGCGAGCGGGCCTCCCCGGCCCGCGCCTTGCTTCTCTCGAGCACTGCAGGCGCTCGGAGCGCCGCCCCCCGAGGAGGTCGAATGATGCACGCGGCACGCGCGCTGCGCTGGCTGCTCCCGTTGCCCCTGCTCCTGGGCTGCTGGGTCGAGCCCATGCAGCCGCCGCCCAAGCCCCCGCTAGACGGCGGAGGCGAGCGCGCGCCGGTCGTCAGCCCGGATGCCGAGCCCGTCAGCGGAGACTGCCCGATCGTCTGGGAGGCGGGTCCCTGGGGCGCCTGCAGCGCGGGCTGCGGTGTGCCGGGGACACGGACGAGGCTGGTCCGCTGCGTGCGCTGCGACGGGGTCGTGATGGTCGACGGCGCCTGCAGCGGCGCCCGGCCCACCGACGAGACGACCTGCCTGGGGACCGCCGACTGCACCTACAGCTACGGGCCCTGGTCGGACTGGAGCGCGTGCGCCTGGCAGCAGCAGACGCGCACGCGCAGCTGCCTGCGGAGCGACGGCGCCGAGGCGAGCTGCGAGCAGTGTGGCGGCGAGTGCAGCGAGCTGCGCTCCTGCTGATCCTGCTGACCCTCCGGGTCGCCGCCGCTCACTTGAGGATCAGCAGCCGCACGGCGTGGGAGTCCCGGTCGAGGACGTAGAGCGCCTTGCCGTCGGGGCGCACGATGACGCCCGTCGGAGCGCGCAGGCACGCGGTGAGGGGGTCGCCGTTCGCGTAGCCGGGGGTGCCGTTGCCCGCCACCGTCGACACGCTGCCGGCCGAGCTGATGGCGCGGACGGCGCGGTTCCCGGTGTCGGCGACGTAGATGGTGCCGTCTGCCCCCACGGCGAGGCCAGTCGGCGCCTGGAGCTGCGCCTCCCCCACCGGGCCGTCCTTGTAGCCCCAGCCGCTCCCGACGAGGGTGCTCACCTTCCCCGTGGCTGGCACCACCCGCCGCACGGCGCTGTTCTCGAGATCGGCGACGAGGAGGTCGCCGCTGCCGTCGACGGCGAGCCCCGCCACGTGGCGAAACCGCGCGGCGCTGCCCGTCCCCTCGGCGAACCCCGGCGTCGTGCTGCCGGCGAGCGTGGTCACCTCGCCCTGCAAGCTGACCTTCCGCACGCGGTTCCGGTCGCCGACGTAGAGCGCCCCCCCGGCGTAGACGATGTCGGTGAGCATGGAGAACCTCGCCTCCGTGCCTGTCCCGTCCCCCTCGCAGCACCTGCCGCCGGCGAGGCGGCTCGCCTGACCGCCAGCGGCGATCTTCTCCACCGCGTGACCGCCGGACCCGCTGCTGACGAAGTAGAGGTTACCCGCCGGGTCGAGCGCCACCCCGGACGGCCGATCGAAGCCGAGGCGCGCGCTGGCCGGCCAGTAGAGGTGCCCGTCGCCAGCCACCGTCGACACCACCCCCGCCGGCGTGACCCGGCGGATCCGGCGGCCCGACTCCTCCGCGATGAGCAGCGAGCCATCGGGCGCCAGGGTCCCGTGCAGCGGACCGTGCAGGCGCGCGCTGCTCCCGACCCCGTCGGGGGCCGGGTGCGCGAAGAGGGTGGTGACCACGCCGGCGGGGCTGACGCTGCGGATCGCCGCGTTGCCGGCGTCGCTGACGAGGAGGGCGCCGCTCGCGGTGAGGCCGAGCGAGACGGGGGAGCGGAAGCTCGCGCCGGTGCCGGTGCCGTCGGCGAAGCCGGCCGCGCTCCCGGCGAGCGTCGTCACCACGCCGCCGGAGATCTTGCGGACGCGGTCGTTCTGCGAGTCGGCGACGTAGATGGTGAGTCCGTCGGCGGTGACGGCCACCCCGGACGGCCTGTCGAAGAGGGCCTCCTTCACCGGACCGTCCTGGAAGCCCCGCACGCTGCCGGCGACCGTGCTCACGGAGCCGTCGGTGGCGAAGCGGCGCACGCGGTGCTGGCCCGGCTCGGCCGCGAAGATCGCTCCGGAGCCATCAGCCGCGAGCTGCAGCAGCTCGTCAAACTTCGCCGTCGCCGCGGGTCCGTCGACGGCGCCCATGCCCGCGCCGCTCCACCAGCTCGCCTGCCCGCCCGCGATGCGGAAGATCTGCCCGTCCCAGACGTTGTCCACGAAGAGAGCGCCGCCCGACCAGACGAGCGATGCGGTGCCGCCGAAGCTGGCGGTCGCGAGCGGGCCCGGCTTCGTGGTCCAGTCGTAGGGCTGCCCCGCGAAGGTCGTCGTGGTGCCGGTGGCGTCGAGGCTGACGCGGCTGATCACGGAGGCGCCGCTGTCCGCGACATAGAGCGCCCCGTCGGGGCCGAGCTCGAGGCCGGTCGGCTCCTCGAACCTGGCGCTGGCGTTGGCGCCGTTGTCGTGGCCCGAGAACCCTCGCCCGGCGACCGTGGTGATCTGCGGGCTCGCGCCCGGGGAGAACGCACGGATCAGCCGCGCCCCCACGTCGGCGAAGTAGATGGTGCCCGAGGCGGGCTCGACGGCGATCCCGTGCGGCAGGACCGGCGAGACCGCGCCCACCGGCCCGCTCCCCAGCGCGACGTCCGGGTTGCCGGCGAGCAGCGTGATGCCGGGCTGCACCGGGAGGTCTGGCAGGTGCAGGCCCAGCTCCACCGGGGTCGAGGTCTCCGCGCGCGGTCGGAAGCCGGCGCGAGCGCAGCCGGCGAGGAGCGCCAGGACAGCCACGAGCACGTATCGATGGGTGGCGCTCGAGCCGCTGCGCTGCACGTGGTCCTCTCGCTTCCAACCTGGGTCTTCCAGCATCGCGTTTGTACCTTGCCGAGTCAACGCGACTGCGTCAACGCGGCCGCCGGGCACGCTGAGCCGCGTCAGTGACCGACGGCGCCGGTCCCTGGCAGGTCCTCGGCCGGCGCTGACCTCAGTTTTCCGAGGCTGCGCCCTGGCCGCCCCCAGGATTCTGCGCGGTCCACTGGCGCAAGCGCTCGCGATCGCGAGTCTCACGGGCGGTACGCGAGTTGCTTTGGGGCAGCGCATGACGACTCTTCGACTCCACTCGTTGCTCGCCCTCGCCCTCCTCTCTGCTTCCTGTGGCCGCGCCGTCGGGCTCGGCGGTCAGGCCGACGGCGGCGCCCTGCCCCCCGACGGCCAGCTCGCGCCGGCCGGCGGCTGCTCGACGAACGCCGGGTGCGCGGCCACCGAGTACTGCGCCATCGCCGGCGCCTGCTCCGCCAGCGGCGCCCTGATGGGGACCTGCACGCCGCGACCGGCCCAGTGCAGCAGCGCGCTGAAGACCGCCGTCTGCGGCTGCGACGGCAAGACCTACGAGAGCGCCTGTCACGCCCAGCTCGCCGGGGTCAACGTCGCCCACACCGGGTCCTGCGGCAAGGAGTGCGGCAACCTCCTCTACCTCCCCGCCTGCCCCGAGGGCGAGGTCTGCAACTTCACCTCCTGCGGCACCGCCACCGGCGAGTGCGTGCTCAGGCCCGGCGCGCCCTCCTGCGCGCTCGCGGTGCCGGCGCCGGTCTGTGGCTGCGACGGCAAGACCTACACGAACGACTGCGCTCGCCTCCTCGCCGGCGCGGCGCGGAGCCACGACGGCCCCTGCGGCGCGCTCACCCTCACCACCGACAAGGCGAGCTACGCCTCGCACGCGACCGTGAAGGCCCGGCTCACGAACGGCACCGGCGCCAGCGTCTTCCTCGGCGGCTGCACCGCGCTCAGCTGGGAGAAGCTCGAGGGCGGCGCCTGGCTGCCCAAGGGCGGCGACGTGGTCTGCGACTGGGAGGGCGACGCGCAGGAGGTGAAGGCAGCCGGCGTCTTCGACGACGAGCTCTACGGCAAGCTGACCGGGACGTGGCGCGTGGCGGCCGAGTACGCGGTCAGCTGCTCGACCAGCAAGCCGCTCAGCGCCTGCTCCCCGCGGAGCAAGGTCACCTCGGCGCCGATCACCTTCGTCGCCGACGCCAAGGTCTGCCTCGACCTCAACGCCCAGTACGCGAAGGTGCTCCCGAACGCGAAGGTCTGCACCGGCTCCGCGCCCGTCTGCGCGAAGCAGGTGGAGAGCTCGCTCATCTGCGGCTGCCCGACGTTCGTCAACTTCAGCAGCGGCCTCGACGCCATCGCCGCCGCCTGGAAGGAGGCCAGCTGCGACGTGATGCCCGGCGTGCCCGTCTGCGACAACGCGTGCGGCCCGGTGGCCGGGGCGTTCTGCGTGCAGGGGGGCTGTCAGGACCACAGCTGATCGGCGCTCAGCGCCCGGCGCTCCCCACCGGCGGCT